>NZ_JAVSCF010000005.1:0-74753 GCF_031932565.1 Streptomyces sp. B1866 | reverse complement strand
ACCAGGTCAGACCTTAAAGAACAAGCTAAGAGATCCGTTCGTACAAGGCCCTCTCTGCCTCCTGCAGCTCGCGCTCGACGGCTTCGGTGAGGTTCGGGTTGTCGATGAGGACGCCGAACTCGACGTTGTTGTTCTCTGCGCTCCAGGAGAAGTTCGCGCTGGTGACCAGGAGGAGGTGGTGGTCGATGGCGAGGAACTTGGCGTGATTGCGGACGTACCCGCCGTCGAATTTTTTGGTCCGCCATACCTCGGCCGGAGCCAGGTGCGCGGCTACCTCTGTGGTCGAAGGGGACCAGTGTTGTCCGCTGCCGTCAGCGGCCCGGGTGTCCATGTAGACGCGGACGCCGACTCCGTCGCGCTGTGCGGCCGTCCGCAGTGACGTCCAGAGTGCTGAACTGCGCTGGAAGTTGAAGGTCGAGCAGGTGATCGCGTGGCGGGCGCTGTCCACGAGGTGGGTCACTGAGGTCGTGAGCGGCCCGCTCTGGGCGAGGTGTCCAGGCATGGTCCACAGTGGTGACAGCGTGGTCGGAAGCGCCCGTGCCCCCTCGATTGCCCGCAGGACCAGAACCTGCTGATACCTCGCTTTGGCGTCTCGGGCCACCACCTCTAGTAGCCGCCGGATCTCTGCTCGCTGGCCGACCGCGACGACCTTGAGTGCGGTGGTCAAGGTGTCGCCGTCGGCCAGGCGGTCGGCTATGTCCTTCGCCTCGGTTCCGGTCAGGAGGCGACCGAGCCGGCGTGGCGCGTCCGCGTCACTCATGGGCCTGGAAGAAGCCGAGGTCGCTGCCGGGCAGGTCGAGCAGGAAGCGGCGGTCGAGGAAGCGGTTGGCGCGCTCGCAGGAGGTTTCCGACGCCATGACGCAGCAATGGCAGGCGGCGCCGTGGAGGAAGTCCTCGGGGTCCTGTGGGGTGCGCTTGGAGCAGATGGGGTCGGAGGAGCAGCGTGCGGCCTTGCGTAGTGCGCTGCCGACGACCTGCTGGAGACGTGTTGGCTCGCTGAGCTGTACGAGCCCGCCGAGGGTGCCGTCGCTGTCGGAGGCGGTGGTACAGATGAGAAGGCCGGCGGCGGGATCACGGCCTTCGGCGGCGGGCCACGCGTACAGGCGTTCGCTGAGGCTGGCGGCCGAGTAGCCGCAGGTCAGGGCAAGTTCGCGGATAAGGATGTGGGCGAGGGTGTGGACGAGCCAGTAGCGAGGAGGCTTCAGTCGGCTGTCGGGGTCGATCTGGCCCGCCGTGTCGGAGAAGCGGCGTTCGAAGTTTCTGCGGTGTGCCTCTCTGTGGAGTCTCCACAGGTCGGTGTCCAGGACGTGCTTTTCCCATGCGGCGACGGCGTTCTCGTCGAGCTGGAGGAAGATGCCTTCGCCGCGGTCCTCGGTGGCCACGGTCCAGCTTGGCCGGGACGTGCGCGTCAGTGGGGCCAGGCGGCGCGGGAGGTCGCCGACGCGGTCCATGTCGTCGATGCGGGTGAAGCCGACCAAGGCATTTACCTTGCGGAGGCGTTCGACCGCGAGCACGCGGGTGATCTCAGGCCGCATGGCGTCGCCCCGAATACGGGTGGCGAGGGTGAGGCCGCTCTTGGGGTCCTCGACGCGGGTGCCGACGATGTCACGCAGCAGGTAACGCCATTCGGGGACGAGGAGGTCGACCGGGTCCCAGTCGCGGAGCTTCTCTTCCTGTTCCTCCGGGGTGTCGGTGGGGGCGGAGGCGGCTTGAAGGACCTGTTCCAGGTCGTGGTCGGACAGGTCGGTGACGTCGACGCGGTCGTCCAGCAGGTCCCGGATCAGCTCGAGGTTGTCGCGGTATTTGGCGAGCTTGTCGCCCAGCGCGGTGCGGATCCGGTCGGCCAGGTCACTGGCCTGTTCCTCCTGGGACTCCGGCATCACGATGATCGACTGGGTGGCCGGGAACCACAGGTTGGAGGCGCCGACGAGCATCAGCCGGGTCTCGTTGCGGCAGCCCTTGGGCTCGAAGGCGTCCAAGTGGGGGTGGCGTCCACGGCACTGCGGAAGTTTCGCCCTGCCGGCCTCGCCCTGGGCCTCGTTCATGGGCCGCCGCGTGTCGCAGGACGCGCAGTGAATGACGGCCGAGGCGCCCTTGCCCGCAGTCCGGTCGACCATCTTCAGGGCGGGCAGCTCCGCCTGGGTGCACGGCTGGCCGTGGTGCACCCACAGGTCATACGGGAACTCGTCCAGGTGTCCGTCGACGCAGGCCAGCAGATACCGGGCCGGGATGGCGGTGCGGCGCATCGGCTTGCGAGTGCCGGCGCCTGCGCGGCCCGTGCACTTGGCATGCTCGAAAACGGCCAGGTCGGTGCGGAAGGGGTGCGTGTTGCGGTAGTCGAACTGAGTGAGCAGTCCGAGCATGTCGCAGCCCGTGCACCGTAGCCATTGTGGGAAGACCCGGGAGGGGACTCCGAGGTCGTTGCCTTCAGCGGACCGGCTGTGCTTCTTCGGCTGCCAGGGATACGGCCGCAGCTGGACGTCGGGGGAACGCAACATCATCCGGACCACGTCACGCAGGCGCGGCGCGTGAATCTGTGGGGGCGCGGAGTCGCGGCGCCGCCAGATGCGGTCCCAGTCGTCCAGGCCAGTGGGCATGATCGTGAACTGCGGCAAGTCCATGATCGCGCCGGGA
The DNA here is from genome assembly GCF_031932565.1 of Streptomyces sp. B1866. Classification (NCBI taxonomy): domain Bacteria; kingdom Bacillati; phylum Actinomycetota; class Actinomycetes; order Kitasatosporales; family Streptomycetaceae; genus Streptomyces; species Streptomyces sp. B1866. The sequence continues at coordinate 72,119 of NZ_JAVSCF010000005.1, read as the reverse complement.
CCGTATGTGTAGAGCAGGGACGAGGGGCGGGCCGAACCGACCTTGGCACGGTTGTGCTTGGTGGCTTTCTCCGCCTCCTGCTCCAGGTCGCCCAGCGGGTCGACGGCGTGGGCGACGTCGTAGACGAAGCGCGTCTCGTCACTCACGAGTTGTCCTCCGGCATCTTCCACTGAGGGGCATGGTCAGGTGCGCGGTACACCAGCCGTTCCTTGATCGGGCTCACCAGGAGGTTGATTTCCGGCTGCACCTCACGCATCGAGTTCGCCACGGTGAACGGCGCGGCGTCGCGAGTGCCGATGCCCGCCTTGACGTTCTCCGCGCTCATCATCAGCGCGTCGTGCCGACCGTCGTCCAGAACCCTCTCGTACACCAGCGACTTGCGGTCCTCCATGAGGCTCTTGCGGCGCTTGCCCCATTGGTCGAGCCGGTTTTCCAGGCGCAGGCGGGCACGGGTGGCGGCGTCCTCGTCGCCGGCCCGCGCAACGCGACGGACGAGGGCGTCGACGAGTTCGCCCGCGAAGTGCTGCTCGGCCTCGATACGGGCCGCCCCGTCCTCCGGGGACAGCCCCTGGCCGTGGCCGGCCTTGGCGGCCTGCAGGACACGAGCGGCGCTGACCAGCACGCCGTCCAGGCCGCGCTCCAGCGAGGTCACCGAGAACGGTGTCACCGACAGCGCTTCCACCTGGGCGTAGAACGTCTCGTGGTAGTGGCGGAACTGCTCGAAATGGGCGAGGTCCCTCGGCCGCGCCCAGTTTCCGAGCGCGATCACCAGGCCCGGCCGGTCCGCTGTACGGCCCACACGGGAGGACGCCTGGATGTATTCCGCGGTGTTCTTCGGCTGCCCGACCACGAGCATCAGGCCAAGGCGGGTCACGTCCACGCCCACCTGGAGCATGGAGGTGGCCAGGACCACGTCGTACGGATTGACCTCACGCGTGGGCTCCGGCTTCTTCACCTCCCGCAGCGCGCGCCGGTTGCGCTTGCCCGCGGTGGAGTCGAAGCCCGGGTCGAACGCCATCGCCATCTGGTCCAGGGTCGCGGTGATGTCCGCGCTGGCCACGCGCGAGGTCAACTCGGCGACGTGCAGTGAACCGTAGTCGGTTCCGGTGCGACGGGACAGCTTCGACCAGGGACGGCCCTTGGCGAGCGCGGTCTGGATGTCGTCGCTCATGTACCGGGCCATGCCGGCGAGCTCACGGGTGGCGCTGAAGTAGCCGACCAGGGTCATGTATGGATCGGCCACGCTGCCGGAGCGGTCGAGAAGCAGCTGCCCGCCGGCCAGGAGAACCTCGGCAACCCGGATCTCCGCCGTGGTCAAGCGTACCCCGGTGGTACTGATCCCGACGTACCGGCGCCCCGGGTGCTCCTCGGAGACCGGGATCTCCTTGGAGAAGTAGGTGTTCCCGGCATCCAGGACCTGTGGCGGGAAAATGGTGATGTCGCGCCCGTACAGCGCACGCACCTGCTCCGCCGCGTTACGGGCGGTGGCCGTGGAGGCGACGAGCAGCGGACGCACCGGGCGCCCGTCCTTCGTCCGCCAGTCGGCCATCACGTCGATGGCGACCTCGAACAGGCCCACCGTCGTGCCGAGTGCCCCGGTGATCAGGTGCAACTCGTCCTGGATGACCAGATCCGGGGGCCGCAGTCGCGTGGCCGGGTGAACGGGGGCTGCCGGCAAGCCGTCCTTCTTGGGGTGCTTGCTGCCCTCCTTGATGTCGCACTGCTGATAGTCGGGATGCACGAATCCGTGCCGTTCGCAGCGTCGCGAGACGTGCCCGAACAGCGAGGCGGCCTCGCCCTCCCGCGCCAGGCGGGCGAACTTGTCCACCGTGGCGATGACGAACGTCGGCGCGAGCCGGTAGATCTCCTCGTCCACCGTGAGCACCGGCAGCCCGTCCGGGACCTCACCGCCGTCGGCGAACGGGCAGTCGGCCAGCTCGTCCCCGCAGTACACGTACACCCGGCGCAAGGCGGGCTCCGTGCGCACATCGCGCGCCTCGACCCTCGTCCCGCACCAGGGGCAGCGCTGGATCTGCAGCACCGTCAGCCGATAGCCACGGCCCCCATGAGCTTTCTGCAACTGCTCGGCAGCCTCGTCGTACCGCTTCGGGCTCACGTCGGTACCGACCCACAGCCCAATCCGGAACGGCTCCTCCCCCCACGTCGCCTCATCACCGCGCCGCGCCAGCTCTGCCGCGCACACCAGGGCGGTGGCACGCTGGAACTGCTGGGCGGTGAGCAGACGCAGCGTGTACCGCATCAGTACGGCCACCCCGGAGCGTCCGTCCAACGGACCGTCGAAGGCATCCACCACACCTTGGCGGCGCCGGATCGCGAACGTGTACGCGGCCAGACCCAGATACGCCTCCGTCTTGCCACCACCGGTCGGGAAGAACAGCAGCTGCGCCTTGGCCAGATCCCCCGACCGCTTCTCGGCCGCCGGATCAGACAGCAACGGCAACTGCATGAGCACGAAGGCGAGCTGGAAGGTACGCCACGAATGCGCCGAGGCCCCCTTCTCCGCGAGGATCGCCTCGCGCACCTCATCGATGCTCTCCTCCGGCCGGCTCGCCCGGCACTCCGCGACCTGCGACTGCACACGCTGATCGGCCATCACCCGGTTCATGAACCGGAAGCAGCGCAACGCCTCCTCGTCCTCGAGGAGGTGCTTCAGACCCTCCTCAAGCTGGCGTTGCACCCGGCGCGCCTCGGTGACCGCGTCCAGACCCTCGGACCGCAGATGCTCCGGAAGAGCCTTGGCCCGCCGCTCCTCGCCGTCTAGCCAGGCCGTGTAACCCTCGACGATCGGCTCAAGACCCGTACGCAGCTCGTCGGTCGACGCCTCCTGGAGCCGCCGCATATCCAGCAGAGCCGCGCCGATCTCCTCGGCGGCCGTCTGCGGTGTCTCACTCACCGGCAGCCAAGTCGTCCAGACCTCACTGGCCCTGCGCGCTCCCTCTGCTACCTCCCAGTCCACCGAGCAGGTCCGGCCATGGGCGAACTCCAAACGGTTGCGGTACTGGAGCCGCAGTCGCCGCAGCTCGTCGTCCGGCTCCTCGCACGTATCCAGGAGTACGTCATTGACCGGTAGGAACACCTCAGTACCACCGGCCGACACCGACAGCTTGGTCTGGTACAGCCACGCCTCGACCGGGATCTTGCGAGGCGTCTCCCGGTCATTGCACAAGGTCATCTCGATCAGCCGACAGCCGCGCTCGGAGTCGTCGTACCGATCCACCCGAAGCAGGATCTTGTCCTTGAGCACAATCTCGGTCGTACGGGACGGCTTCAGGTCGGCGACCTTGATTGTCTTGGCGATGGCGTGCGGGGTGCGCTGGAACCGACGGAGAGCCGGAGCGGGTGCCGCGCCCTCGGCCTCGCCGTCCTGGGTTCCCTCCCCGCGCTTCTCCTTCACCGGCTCGTACGTGCCCCACGAGGCGGTCACCGTGAACTCGTCTACATCGTCAGGGATCTGGAAACGCAGCCCCATCGACGCCGGGATCATCAGCCCACGCTTCTGCGGCTGGTCCTCGACCTCGACCTCGTCCTCGTCCGAGCTCGCGCTGCTGTCGTCGACGGCGGTGAGCGGCACGCCCCGGCTCTCGGCGGCGTCCACAGCGTCGCCCACGTCGGTCGCAGCGTCGTCCGATCCCGCCTCGCCGGGGTCCTCCTGCCCAGCGGTGAGGCGCACGGGCGCTATCCGCCCGATCAAGTACGCCGAGTCGGGGACGCCATCGAGGATCTCGTCCGGGCCGTTCGCCGGGCCGAGAAGCTCACGCTCCAGGATGTCGACCAGGTTCTCGCGGGCCGTCCAGGAGCGTCCGTCCGGCTCAAAAGAGAGCGGATAGGACAGATCGCGCGTGGGTTGGGGGACACTCACTTGACCTGCTCCTCGCCCAGATTCATCTCAGCCCGTCCAGAGTCAGCCTGGAGGGCTCCAGCACCGCATAGAGGGCCGTGCTGAAGCCTACTGCAACGGCCCCAACCGCTTCTTTCGTGGGCATCCCGGCCTCACCCCGACCCTTCGCGATCTGTTCGGCTGAAGCTATCGCGTAGCACTGACAGCCGAACCTGATCACGAAAGTGCCCCGCGCCCCGTGCACGTATCGGGGGTTTGTCTCCTCAGATCAGATGACGGCCACGCGATCACCATCACGGGACAAGAGCACCGGGAAGGGCTTGCACGACCTCCTGGCACCGATCGTCAGCGACCGCCGCGTAACCGGCAGTGGTCGCAGGAGACGCATGCCGCATGAGCCTCTGAGTCAGGAGCAGATCCTGCCCGGAAGCCCGGTAGACGGCAGTTCCGAAACGGTGACGGAGTTGGTGATAACGCATCTTCACTCCCATGGCCGCGGCGGCCCGAGAGATGGAGCGCGAGACCTTTTCAGGCCGAAGGTCGGGCCAAAATTGTCCGCTACCCTTGCGGTTGAGCGCTGCGAGCACCACGGGCGGCACTGGGACAACATCAGTCCGCCCGCCCTTGCCCACTACACGTAGGAGTGTTTGCCCGTCGTTGCTGTCATGCAGGTCTTCGGCAGCCAGCTTGGCAGTCTCATGTGCTCGGAGCCCACAGAAGGCACCAAGCAGCACCCACGCCCGGTGATCGGACCGGGTCGTGCGCAGCAGCTCCTTGAGATCGCGCTCCGCGATGGGGTTCGGGGTGGAACGAGGAGCCGGCGGCTTCCGAAGCCCAGCAATGAGATTACTGCCGAGCCACTTACCGAAAGACGAGAGGTGATTGAGATAGGTACGCCGGGTCCAGCTAGTGAGCGCCCGAGTCGCAAAGTACGACTGGACGTGCTCTGTGCGGATCTCTTCAGGCATCAGTCCCGAATATTTTGCGATCGCCTTAATGCAGTTCACTCGGGCACGGATGGTGTTGGCAGCGTAGCCGTCCGCACGCTGGGTCGCGACATACCTTTCGATCACCATGCCGCAATCCTTGACCGCTCGCACAACGATTATGCCTGGCAGTGAACTCAGAAAAAAGTCAGACGATAGCCATTATTCGCATCCGGCTGGTAGCCAACCGTGGCAAGTCCTTCCAAGGATCCAATGTCCTGGGTAAGGGCTTCATCCTGGAGTCCGATCAGGCGCACGAGCTGATCGCACGGGACCCCCGCAACAAGGACGTCCTCTTCCCCTACCTGAACGGCGAAGACCTCAACTCGCGACCCGACTGCTCCGCGAGCCGATGGGTGATCAACTTCCACGACTGGCCTGAGGAACAGGCACGGAGATATCCCGAAGTATTCGACATCACCGAGCGCCTCGTGAAACCCGTACGAGCGCAGAACAGCCGAGCCGCGCGCAGGGAACGTTGGTGGCAGTTCGCCGAGCGCGCCCCGAAATTGTACGAGGCTATCCGAGAGCTTGACCGTGTCCTGGTGGTAGCTCGCGTCAGCAAGACGTGCCTCCCGGTCTTCACCCCAACAGGCCAGGTAATCAGTGAAGCCACCGTAATCTTTGCAAGTAATAGCACATCGGACCTCGCACTGCTCAGTAGCGGTATCCATTACTTGTGGGTGAATGCATGGGGATCCAGCCTTAAGGGTGACTTGCGTTATACGCCTTCCGACGTTTTCGAGACATTCCCGCATCCACCCCCCTCAGGCATGAAGGACCTGACAGAACTGGGCTCCCTCCTAAATGAGACTCGATCTTCGATTATGTTCGAATGCAATCTCGGCCTGACGAAGCTTTATAACAGGTTTCACGACCCCGCCGCCACTGAGAGGGAAATCGGCGAGCTGCGAGATATTCACACCCGCATCGATCAGGCTGTGGTGGACGCTTACGGGTGGGGCGACCTCGACCTCGAGTACGTCTTCCATCAGGGGAAGAGGGGGACTCGCCGCACTTTTGTTAATGCCACCCAAGCGGAGATCCTTGACCGCTTGCTCGAGCTCAATCATGCACGCAACCAAAAGGAGGCGTGAGTATCGCCCGAGATTCAACGAAAATCAAGGAGACGGTCGTTCATCATCCTGCTTCGGCGCGATGACGCTCGTGGTTTAGTTCGAGCAGTCGATCGAGAATCTCGGCATTGATGGCGCCTTCAAGAGTGCGGCGAACGCCTTGCCTTGTTTCATGAAAGTCGTGCCGAATGTCCAGATCGTTCCATCCGTACAAGTCTGCAACTGTGCGATCGATGAGCTCATGCACTTCCCGTAGGGCCCGAATGTCGGCATCAGTAACGGCGGGGTCGTGGAAGGCGTTGTATAGCTTTGTTAGTCCTTCGCTACGTTCCATCGCGAGCTCTTTTCGGAGTCGATGCAGAGCTGCGCCCTGTTCCGCAAGAGCGTGATTAAATTTAGGATGAGGGAGAGTCTCATAGACGTCGGAAGGCGAATAGTTTAGATCTGCCTTCATTGTCGACGAGTTGCGCCATGCCCAGCTGGCATGAAACGAACTAGCCATGAAGGCAAGATACTCATCTTCATCGACCGCGAAGACGCAGAGCTTATGTGCCAAGACCTGCTGGCTAGACGTCCAGGTCGGCATCACCGTCCTGCTGACAAGAGCTACCACCAGGACACGGTCGAGATCAGAGATGATTGAGTACAGCTCAGGACGACGGCGCTCGTACTGCCACCACTTCTCCCGAGCGTTCTTGCTGTGAGTGACCTTGAGCCTCACGGGTTTCACGAGGCGCTCGATGATGTCGAATACTTCGGGATATCTCCGTGCCTGTTCCTCAGGCCAGTCGTGGAAGTTGATCACCCATCGGCTCGCGGAGCAGTCGGGTCGCGAGTTGAGGTCTTCGCCGTTCAGGTAGGGGAAGAGGACGTCCTTGTTGCGGGGGTCCCGTGCGATCAGCTCGTGCGCCTGATCGGACTCCAGGATGAAGCCCTTACCCAGGACGTACGACCCGATGAACGATTTTCCTTGGTTGGCTACCAGCCGGAATGGCCGCCCCTCAACGCGGGACTTGCGGTCGAGTGAGGAGGTGATGCCAGCTACCTGCTCGCCGTCCAGGACGCGCCCTGCTTCAGGCGGGAGCTGCTCCTGGCTGGTCCACACCGCGCAGTACTCCAGCGCGGCTGAGGAAGACGGCCAAGGCGCACTCTTGATGGCCCGTTGGATCTCGACGCCACGACCAGTGATCTGGTCTAGACCCACTTCACGTGTATCGCCCTGCGCGAGCGTGTTGGTAGCAATGAGGCCGGTGTTGCCCCGAGCCGTAAGGAGCTGATGAGCCCGGAGCGCGAAGTAAGCAACGAGGTCGGCGCTACCCTTGCGGCCACTCGCGATCACGGCGACGAACCAATCACGAACGTTCGTGCCCATGGCGCCGGTGAGCTTCTGCCCTCCCAGAAACGGCGGGTTACCAACGATTGCATCGAACCCACCCCGCTCCATCACGTCCGGCACGGCCAGAATCCAATGCAGCGGCTTCCACTGCTCGTAGTCCGTCGTCACCGTCGGTGTGAGACCGGCCTTCTTGATGCCGTCGAGCATCGTCCGGTCCGCCTCTCCGCCACCGGCTGGGTACTCGCTCTCCACCGCGATGCGCAGATCTTCGTACGCAGCCTTCAACTGCTTCCCCGGCTTCCCGCCCCACCGAAGCCCGGCCGCGATCACCCCGTCCGCGACATCGGCGAGCTGTTCCGTCAGTTCCTGGTACCGGCGGAACTGCCGCCGCTTGGTGGCGGCAGAGCGCTGCGGGTCGTTGTCGTCGACCTCGGTGGCGAGCTGGCGCCGCAGGCGGCTGGCCTGGTCCAGGATGTCGTCCACGTCCAGGGCGAAGATGCTGAACTGGTTGCCGGCCGAGGCGGGGTCGATGTGAAGGCTGCGCAGCTGGTTGGCATCGGTCAGGCCAAGCAGGGCGTTGCCGTGCAGGACCTTGTCGTCGACGAAGGAGAACGGGAGCTTCGGGTCCAGCGACACCAACCAGAGCGACAGCTTGCACATCTCCACGGCCATGCCGTTGATGTCGGCGCCGTACAGGCAGGTCGCGACGACGGTCCTTATCGCGTGGACGTGCAGGTCGTGCGGTGTTCTTCCGTACGCCACGCCCTCGCGCTGCCATGCCTCGACGAGCCGGTCTGCGAGATACCGTGCCGCGGCGACGAGGAAGGCGCCCGAGCCGCAGGCGATGTCGGCGATGCGCAGATCGAGGATCTGGTCGGAGTCGATCGGCCGCCATGCGTCCTGGTCCGCGGTCTGGTGGGGTCCGGGCGAGTAGACGAGGGGTTCCAGCGCGTACCGGACGACTTCCTCGGCCAGCGAGCGGGGCGTGTAGTGCGCGCCGGCCGAGGCGCGCGAGGGGGTTTCCACCAGCAGGACGCCGCCTGGCTCGACCACCAGCGGTCGGTTGCGCAGGTCGCGGCGGATGATTCCGATGAAAGGGCGGAGCCGGTCGCGCAGTTCGGGGTCGTCGGTGACGTCGCGCAGGGCGATCTCGGTGTCGTCGAGGGTGTCACCCGCCTTCAGAGCCTTGGTCAGGGCGGCTTTGCTGGTCGGCTTCGCGGCCGGCTGGTGCTGCTTTATCCAGGCGAGGATCGCGTCGGCCAGCGCAGTCTCGGTGCGCTTGGCCTGGCTGAGTTCTTCGAGGGTGGCGAGGGGGATCTCGGGTTCGGATCCCGCGCTGCCGGTGAGGCCGACGATGATCTCTTCGGCGGGCTCGCAGGAGTAGCCGAGCAGGCCCTCGTAGATGTAGCCGATCTGTTCGACGTCGATGTGGCGGAAGGAGATCCGTCGTGCTCCGCCGGGCAGCTGGGCGATCTGGACGGCGCGCAGGACTTCGAGCATGACGCGGTCGCTGACCGTGATGGCCAGGGTGTCCTGGGAGTCGCAGGCGGTGAGGAAGGGGAAGCGGGCCGGGTCGAAGAGGGAGCCGCCGTACTCGGGCAGGCGCAGGTCCTCGAAGGTCGCGCCCCGGTACAGGGCCTGGGAGGTGGCCAGGAGCCGGTGCCAGGTCAGGAACGTGGCGTCGAGGGCCTGTTCGCCCTCATCCTTCTCGCGGGCGTCGAGGCGGTCGAGTTCGTCGCTGATGCCGTATCCCATGGCGAAGAGGCGGCTCTGGGGCAGCAGTCCGCGTTCTTCAGCGAAGAGGAGGAAGACGACGCGCATCATGACGGTGACGGCGGCCTCGTAGACCTCGCCTCTTGCCGCCGGCAGCGGGTCGGGCTCGCCGCGTCGCTGTGCGTCCAGGGCGCCTTCGGACAGGGCTTGGACGATGAGTTCGACAGCACGGCGGACCTGGGTGCCGAGTGCTTCGGTGATCTTCTCGGCGGCGGTGACGGACTCGCCGAAGAGTTCCGTCAGCCGGTCCTGTTGTTTGCCGCCTACCAGGCGGCGGCGCTGGAGGAGTTCGATGAAGGCGTTGCGGGTCTGGGGCTCTTCGATCCAGGTCTGGGCGTCGACGATGCCGGAGGCGACCATGGTCTGGGGGCGGGCGCTGACGATCGCCCACCAGCGGCCGTCGGTAACGACGCCGATGGGGACGCCGGAGGCGCGCAGCAGCTCTTCCATGCGGTCGATGGGGCTGGCCGACCAGCCGTCGGTGAGCGGGTCGCGCAGGGAGTCCGTGGGGTCGGTGATCAGGACGAGGGCGCCGGTGGTGTCGCCGTGGACGAGGGCTCCGTCGGCGCGCACGGTGACGGTGTAGTCGGGTGAGCGGACCTCGGCGGCGACTGGGGCGGGCACGGTGTAGGAGGCGCCCCAGCGCAGGCCCTGGCGCAGGACGAGGTCGACCCAGGTGTCGCGGGCCTCGCGGTACAGGGCAAGGGCGGCTTCGTCACCCGGGTGCTCGTCCCAGTTCTCCCATGCCTTCTCGAAGGCGGGCTTGGCGTCCTTGATGGCGTCGAGCGCCCGAGAGTCGAGTTGGGGGATGCCCTGTGGGTAGACGCGTTCCAGAGCGGGAACGGCGAGGAAGGGGCCGTCGGCGTCGACGAGTTGGAGCCAGGCGCGGTGCAGGCCGGCGGCAGTCGGGGGGTAGCGGCGGCTCATACCTTGACCATTCCGTTCTTCGCGTCTTCGGGAGTGAGGGCGAACACGACCGCGGCGGCGGATACGTAGGGCTTGATGTCGCTGTAGCGATCTTGGATCGAGGCGATCTCGCGTGCCTCCTCCTCGTCCAGGCTGTCGAGGCGCTCGTTCATGTGGTGCAGGTCCCGGCGTCGCTGCTTCTGCTGGTCGTCGGTGAACAGCAGCTCTTCCTCGGCGCGGATCTCCTGCTCCAGGCGGTCACGGGACTCGCGCAGGTTGAGCCGGAAGGCGCCGAAGATCTCGTGGGCGCGCTTGATGTCGGCTTCCCGGCGCTGGGTGAGTGCCTCGGTGACCTTCTCCTGTCGGCTGGCGCTCTTGCGTTCCATTGCGGTCAGAAGGCGTGTGCGCAGCCGGGAGCCGTCGTCGTTCCACTGCTCGGCGAGGTGTGCACGTACTTTCGCATCGGCGAGGAGCAGATCGGTGGCGTCGAGGGCCTCGTCGAGGACCAGTTCGACCTTGGACTCGGCAAGGGCCTGACCGCGCAGCCGGACGCCCGTGAGGAACACCTCCTCGTGCAGGCGCAGCCCGCCGCGTCCGACCAGGACGAGCCGGGAGACGGCGGCGACACATGACTCGGGAAGGCCGGGGGCGATGACGGCGGTGACCCGGTGTACCGGGGAGTCCGTACTGAACAGCGCGGAGCGCAGGGTGCGGGTGGCGCGCTGCATGAGGGCGTGCCCGAGGTGGATGTGGACCAGGTCGGTGCGGTGTTGCGCGGCTTGGTCGTCGAAGGTGACGGGGCGCGGGACGCCAGGCTCGAGGCGGGTGTCCAGGCCACGCAGAGCCGGCTGCCAGGAGCGGCTGAGGTTCGGGATCTCGAAGACCTGTGCTTCGGTGCGGTCGTCGCCGATCTCGATGAGCGGGGGCTGCGAGGCCAGCGTAAGCGCCGTGTCCACGACCCGGCGGGCGTTCGCGGGCGTGAGGTGCATGGCGGCCTTGCGCTCGTCGTACGTCTCCGAGAGCTTGGTGAGCTCGCGGTTCAGCTCCATTCCGCCGGCCAGCACGCGGGTGATCACATCGTTGCCGTCGTCCGGCGCAGTCGGCCGGGCCTTGCGCCTCGTACGGGTGGGGGCGAAGTGTTCCTGCACCTCGGCGTCGATGACCTGGTTGACCTTGCCGAGGTCCTCGGTGGCCTGCCCGACCTTGGTCGCGATGATCCCCATGAACTTCATGTCCGCGTCGTACGTCGTGGAGCTGGAGACCGGCACGAAGTGGAAGATCTCCGGGGGCTTGGTCTGCCCGTACCGGTCGATCCGGCCGATGCGCTGCTCCAGGCGGGACGGGTTGAAGGGGATGTCGAAGTTGACCAGGCGGTGGCAGTGGGTCTGCAGGTCGATGCCCTCGCCGGCGGAGTCGGTGGCGAGCAGGACACGGACCGGGTGCTTGTCCGGGCTCTCGGTGAACCGGGCACGGATCTTCTCCCGCTCCTCGGTCGGGGTCGAGCCCTGGATGACCTCCAGTACGTCGTTGTAGCCGCGCTGCCGCAGGACGCGCTCGATCCATTCGAGGGTGGCCGCGTACTCCGTGAACACCACGACACGTTCGTTGGTCCAGTGCGTTCCGTCCGGCCGGCAGACCGCGTTGAGGAAGGCCAGCAGTTCATCCAGCCGGGAGTCCGGCTTGTGCTCATAGCGGCGCCCCCACTCGATGAGCGAGGCGATCTCACTGCTGGTCGCCGCGACCAGGGGGTCCGAGCCCTTGGAGTGGCGCAGCGCGGTGAACTCGGGGTGCTCGGCCGCGCCCTCCTCCTCGTCCGACTGACCGCTGCCCAGCACCTCCGCGTAGTACTGGTCTTCGTCGTCCATCCGAAGCTGCCGGTCGCTCCCGTCCGCGCCCTCGTACAGCTCAAGGGTGCGGGCGAACGACCACGGGCTGGACAAGAAACGCTTCTTCAGCAGCATCGCGACGATGTCGCCACCCGAGCCCTTGCCGTTCGCCCGGGCACTGTCCGCCAGCAGCCGCTCCAACCGCGCGAACTGCTGCTGCTCCTCCTCCGACGGCGTGAACGGGAGGGTCTTCAGCTTCCGCGTCTTGAACCCCTTGTCCGGCAGATCGGTCTTCAGCCACCGCACCATCACCTCCTTCAGCGCCTGCTCGTCGATGCTCGCGCCGCGGGTGAACCGGCGGCCGTCGATCATCTCCAGCAGGGCCGTGAACGACTCCGAATAGCCGTTGTGCGGCGTCGCGCTCAAGAACAGCCGGTGCTCGCACGCCTCGGCGAGCCGCATCGTCGCCGTCGTCCGTTTGCTGTCCACCGCGTAGCCACGCTGCCCCGGCGCCGTCGTCGGGCTGGCCGGCGCCACATGGTGCGCCTCGTCGACCACCAGCGCGTCGAACGCGTATCGCCTGGCCGTGCCCGCGCTCCGCACATCGGCCAGCACGTCGCGCAGCAGGCGCTGCGACCGCAGTGACGGCAGCCACGCCATGCTCACGATCACTCGCGGGAAGAGCCGGAAAGGGTTGGCGTTCAGTCCGTGGCTTCGCCGCACCTTCGCCATCAGCTCGCTGTTGACGATGACGAAGTCGAGGCCGAACTTCTCCCGCATCTCATCCTGCCACTTCAGCGACAGGCTCGGCGGGCACACGACCACCACGGACCTCGCGCGGTGCCGCAGCAGCAGCTCCTGCACCACAAGCCCGGCCTCGATGGTCTTACCGAGCCCGACATCGTCCGCGAGTAGCAGGTTCGTACGCGACGACTGCAGCGCGCGGCTCAGCGGAACCAGCTGATACGCCTCCACATTGGCACCGCTCCGGAAAGGAGCCTGGTAAGAGTTCGCGTCCGCGGAGGTGACCGCACCCCAGCGGACCGCGTCCACGAACGCGGCGAGGGTGTTCGGGTCGTCGAACGCCTCCGCCCGCACTGTTTCCGGAAGGCCCTGGTTCGGAGCGACGGTGTGCCCGACCTCCAGCTCCCAGACAACCATCAGCTCCTGCCCGAGCCGATCCTCGTCCAATGACTGCAGGCTGACCACGTGCGTCAGCCCCGGCACGCCCTCGTCCGCGGGGCTACGGGGAAGGCCCTGCTTCTGGATCTCGGACACAGCCCAAGTGGAGCCCCGGACCTTGACGACCTGCCCCGGCTCCGGGACCGGTGGAATAGGCGCCGCCTCCGCGGTACTGCTCGCCGGTCCCTGCGGATACTCCGTCGCGGTCGCCACCTGGACAGACTCCTTCGCCAACGCCACCAATGCCAGAGCGTGATCACCAAGGCACAACATGCTGCAGAAAGGCCCCAGGAGGTCACGGAAGCGCCAGTATCTCCGACCCAGGGGAGTACCGGAGGCTGGTTCCGTGACTTCCGCCCCCAGAGCCTTGCGAGCTCAAATATTCACCCAGACGACAGAGCAGCAACCCTTCCCGATCATTCAGTGACCGCCTATGCAGCCATCAGCTCACGAGGACGCCCGGCTGGGCAATCCATGGCGTATTTCAGGCCACCTGGCGGCGGCGTCTGAGTGCGCCGCGTAACGTCACCGGCATGGTGGGACGCACATCCAGCTCAGCTCGGGACGCCGGCCAGGAAGCACACAGGCGGTTGGACGCCTACACCTACCTCAGCGCTCCCGAGCGGCTGAAGCACCTGGCGATCATGCGGGTCTTCTGCGGGAGCCCGCTGGCGGACCCGGCCGTCCCGGACGTCCTGGCGAAGCTGGGCATCCGGCTCACCGTGCGACGCACGGCGGGCGCCCGGTGCGTCTTGCACTCCATCGACGGCGACCTGCTGCTGGACGACCTTGAGCTGGAGGTCGGCCGTACCTCCTCCGACGCGGCCGACGGCGATGCCGAGGTGAGCGTGTCATGACCCTCAGCAGGCCCTGCGGGAACGGGCCGCCCACCACGCCGAAGCCCACCTCACCCCGCGCGACCTGCTGGACCTGCGGCTTCGGCTGCCCGCCGGCACTCTGATCCACATCTGTGAAAACCCGCGCGTGGTGGAAGCCGCGGCCGACGCGGCCTGCGTCCGGCCCCTGGTGTGCACCTCCGGCAGCGCCGCCACGGTGGTCCTCACACTTCTCGACGCCCTCGCGGCCACCGGCTGCCGCTTCGCGTACCACGGCGACTTCGACTGGCCGGGGATCGCCCTGGCCAATCGGATCATCCGCCGCTACGAAGCCCGGCCGTGGCGCATGGGCGCAGAGGACTACGAGCGCCTCGCCGCCCGCAGCCAGGCCGAGGGCATTCCCCAGCTGTCACTCGACGGTCAGCCGGTCGGCGCGGCCTGGGACCCGGACCTCGCCCCTGCCATGACCGCCCTCGGCGTCGCGCTCCACGAGGAGGCCACCCTGGACCTTCTGGTGGACGATCTGGCTGATTAGCACCGGTGGTCCCTGCCGCCCGGCAGCAGGTCGAGCGCTCCCGCCCTCTCCGGGGTCCGCCGGTTCCTCGTCCGCGAGGGCCCGGCGCGCCGCCGGCCTCCCAAAGAACCGGGGAAAGAACCACCCACCCACCCACCCGTCCGCGTCACCCGTCCGGGTGACCGGCTTGCACAGTCGAGATACGGAGGGTTACGTTCGCCGCGACAACCGCAGACAGACACGGCCCCCGGCCGGGACTGGCATCCCGAGCGAGGGCCTGACCGATCAGGAAGAAGCGACTTCCCGATGGCTGACCCGCAGTCTAACGTGCCCCTGCGCCCCGACGCCGTAGCTCCGGCCTCCGGCGTGATCCACGTACGCACCCGCCTCACGGCCGACTTCACCGTGATCGCCAACGCCCTCATCCAACGGCGCGGCAGCGCGGTCACGGTCGGCGTCGCGGCGTACATCCTCTCCCTGCCTGACGGCTCCCCCGTGAGCATCGCCGCTCTGTGCGAGCACTTCACCGAGGGCGAGATTTTAATCTCGCGAGCGCTCCGGGAGCTGGAGGCGGCCGGGTACCTGGAGCGCCGCCGCGAGCGACTGCCCTCCGGTCAGATCCGCACCCGGACGTACTTCTACGACGCCCCCGGCGGTGATCCGGACCCGGACGGGCCGCCCTGGCCTCCGAGGCGGCGCCGGCCCCGGGACCGGCCCGCAGCCGCACAGGCCGCGCCCACCTACACGACCGGGCGGGACGACGCGCCCGGACAGGCCGCGGCGCAGACGCCGAGCCCGCTGGCAGACGCCGATCCGCAGGCCGTGGCCGTACTCGCCGCGCTGCGCCGAGTCGATCCGCGTCTGGTCATCTCCCAGCAGGAGGCCGCCCGACTCGCACCGGCCGTCGGCCAGTGGCTCGCGGCAGGCGTCGGAGTACCCCAGATCACCGAGTTGCTGACCGCGAGGCTCCCCGACCGTCTCCGTGCCCGTCCGGCCGGCATCCTCGCTTTTCGCCTACGCGAGACGCCCCTGCCCGCCCCGCACCAGCCGACGCCCCCTGGAAAGTGCCCGACCGTCCCGCCCCTCCAGACCTGCGACGGCTGCGACCGGGCGTTCCGCGCATCGGAACCAGGCCACTGCCGGGACTGCCGGACCGCGGATCCGCTCCGGGCGGCCGGCTGAACCGTTGGCCGGATGAGCGGTCGGCCCGCAGGCGGGAGGCTTGACGTGGGACGATGCGAAACCCGGGGTCAAGAGGGAGGTGGAGCATGGTCGACAGGTTCAAGGACGGACTTCTCACGCCCACGGAGACGGCCTCCTACCTTGAGATTCCGCAGTCGACTCTCGCCTCGTGGCTCAAGCGCGAGGCCGCGGGAGCGCCTCTGGTGCACCAGGTGCAGCCGGTCCGGAAGGGGCAGCCTTCGGTGCCCTTCATCGCGGTGGCCGAGGCGCACGTCCTTCGTTCTCTGCGCTCCCTGGGACTGCGCATGAGCGAGATCCGGGAAGCGGCCGCCGCCGTACGGGATGCCTTAGAAACCCCGTACGGCCTCGTTTCCCGGCGGATCGCCACGGACGGCGTGGACATCTTTGTCGAACACGGGTTGGGGGATCTGCGCAGAGCCCGCGACGGCCAGGTTCCCATCCAGGAAGTGGTCTCCGAATACCTCCGCTACCTGACCTGGGAACCGGGCGACGACTTCCCCTCCAGCCTGCGACTGCGGCAGTACCCGGACTCCGTCCCTGTCGTGATCGATCCGAGGTTCGGCCACGGTCTCCCTGTGGTGGCCGCCAACCGGGTCACGGTCAAGGCCATCACCGACCTGTGGGAGGCCGGGGAGTCCGTGGAGGACATCGCGTACGACTACGACATGACGCCTGAGCAGGTGGATGCCCTCTGCCAGGCAGTGGTGCACCTTGCCGCCTGAGTTCTTCCTCGACCGGAACCTCGGTCGTCGTGTCGCCGAGGGGCTGAGGGGCTGAGGGCCTGCGGATGGACGGTTCACCGCATCGGAGACGTCTTCCCCGACGACGGGCAGAACGTCCCGGACGAGGAGTGGATCACTTACGGTCTCGACCGGTCCTGGGTCCCGCTCTCGAAGGACGGGCGGATCAAGACCCAGGCCCGTCCGCGGTATCAGCCGCCGCCGTTCACCGCTCAGGTCGGTATTCGGCCCAGGTCTTGGGCGTCTCGGAGATCCTGACCGATGTCAATTCCGGAAAGTGCTCGGTCCAGAGGTCGAAGATCCACGCGGCGAGGTTCTCCGCGGACGGGGAAACACCCCCCCCCATTGCCTCATTCAAGTGACGGTGGTCGAGGGTGTCATCCATCCATTTCTTGAACGCGTCGAGGTCCCGGTAGTCACGGACGAAACCCGCCTCATTGAGGTCCTCGCGACGCGCGGACAGCTCCAGCACGACGATGTAGTTGTGGCCGTGCATCCGCGCGCAGGGGTGCCAACTCGGCAGCCGGTCGAGGACGTGGCTGGCCGAGAAGTGGAACTCCTTGGTGATCCTCAACATGGCAGCCCCAGTCTGCCACCCGTCCGCTGTGCCCATCGCGGGCTGTCCGCCCTGGTCACCGGCTGATCCCCGCGCCCTCACGGATGGCGTGGTTGAGGGGGACCTCGGTGAGGAAGCGATCCCGCAGCTCGTCCTCCGTGACCAGGTCCGCTTTGCGGGAGACCTCATGTCGTGCCCGTTCGAGGAGTGCCTGGGCTTCCTCCTGCACGCCCCCCGCGGCCAGGACGACCGCCGAGTGGTACAGGACCTCCTCCGTCCGCAGGGCCGGCATGTCCCCGACCTCGTCCAGGATGCGCACCGCCTCGCGGGCCTGGTCCTCCGCTGCGGCCAGGGCGCCTTGCCGCAGCAGGATGCGGCTGCGCAGGGAGTGCGCAGCGATCTGGCTGCGGACCATGCCGCTGCGTCGGGTCTCGGCGCACGTGGCGACGGCCAGCCGGTCTGCCTGGTCCAGCAGTGCTCCGGGGCCGTCCGAAGCGAGGAGCAGGATATCGGCGTAGAGGTTGCGGACGATCGGGACAAGGTTGGCCAGCCAGGTCCGCTCGGTCTCCGCCCACGCGTCGGCGACCAGTTCCCGGGCCTGGCCGCGTCGTTCCGGCTGCTGGACGAGAAGGTGGGCGAGGAGGGCGGTGTTGTAGGCGTGCCAGCCGCTGTCGCCGCCGCGTTCCGCCTCGAAGTCGAGGGCTTCGCGCAGGACTTCCTCGGCCTCTCGGTAGCCACCGAGCCCGGTGTACACCTGCGCCAGGTAGTTGAGCGCTATCGGCAGCTCGGCCTTCAACGCTTCGCCGCGCAGCCGCTCGGCGCAGCGGCGCAGTCGGTCAAGCGCCTCGCTCAGGTGTCCGCTGTCGTAGAGAGAGATGCCGAGCTGCATCTCTCCCAGGTTGCGGGCATGCTGGAGGACCGGGTCCTGTCGGTCGCCGAGGCGCGGGTCGGAGGCGTACATCCGTTCCGCCTCGCGGAGCTGGGTCAGCCCGTCGGCCAGCCGCCGCTTGGAGACCTGGCGCCCGTACTCGACCCGGGCCACGAAGAGCGGGACCGGGTCGTCGTGCCGCTCGGCCAGTTCCACCGCGGCGCGGAGCTTGTCCAGGGACGGCTCCAGTCCCTGGGTCGCGAGCAGGGTCTTGCCGCGCAGCAGCGTGGTGCGGATCACCAGCTCGGGGGTTCCGTACCGGGTTGCCGCCGCTTCGGCCTCGGCGGCCAGGGCGTCGATGTCCAGTCCGCCGGTCTGCTGGTGCTGGCCCCGCCACCGTACCTCCGTCAAGGCCAGCAGCAGTTCCACGGCCTGCACGAACCGCCGGTCCCGGTGTTCGTCGGACTCCGGCAGGTGCCGGACCGCGTTGATCACTTCCTCGCAGTGCTGCTCGGCCTCGGTGAAGGACAGCCCCTCCATGGCGGCGTCACGCGCCAGCCCGTACTGGACGTCGGCCGAGGCGCCCAGGCACTCCGGTCCACCGAGCCGGAGATGGCGGGCGATCTCCAGCCGGCGTTCCAGCGGCGCGTCCTCCAGTGGACCGGAGGTGAGCTCGGTCGCGATACGGGCGTGCCGGGAGCGCATCTGCTGCCGGCTCTGCTGGGCGTACACCACGCCCCACAGGGCGCGGTGCTCGAACCGGTAGCAGTCCGACGCCTCCCACCGCGCCCACTCGGGAAGCGCCTCCGTCCGGATCAGCCGGTGGTCGGTCGCGATGCGCCGCAGCCGCTCCATCACCTCGTCGTGCGGTGCCCCCTTGACCGCGGCGACCGTGCGCGCGAAGAACGTCTCCCCCTGGGTCGCACCGATGACGAGCAGTTCACGGTCCTGCTCGGTCAGCACCCTCAGGCGGTCTTCCACCACACGCGAGAGGCTGGCGGGCAACTCGATCCGGGTGCCGTCCTCGGGGCTCCACGCGTCCAGGCAGAGTGTGACGAAGATGGCGTGGCCGGAGGTCAGCTGACTCAGCCGCGCCGAAAGACCAGGCGGAGCGTCGGGATGCCGGGAGTGGACCAGCTCGGCCACCGCCTCGTGAGGCAGACCCGACAACGCCCGCCGCCGCAGGAGCCCCTCCGTCGCCCAGCGGTGGAGCAGTTCCTCGACCATGGAACCGGAGCCGTCGGCGTACGCCCCGTCGGTGGTGTGGCTGAGGACGACAGCGAGTGGTTCCCCGGGCAGCCCGCGCAGCAGTTGGTCGAGAACGAGCAGACTGCTGGGGTCGCTGTGCTGGATGTCATCGATGAGCAGCACGGTGGGCGGGCCCTGCCTGACCAGGCCCACCAGCGCTTCGACGATCTGTACGGCCGCCCCCTGCTGGAAGGGCAGCAGGCTGTCGAAAGGCGTCGACCCGGAGGCGAGTGAGGCTTCCGTGACCTCCTTGCCCAGGGTGAACAGCGCACCCAATCCGGGCACGATCGCGGAGAGCACCTCCGGCGCGGATCGGGCAACGCCCTGGCCGGTGAGGTTCAGCAGCCTGCGGACGATGCCGGACTGCTTGGCGCCCTGGTCCTGCGCCAGCCGCAGGAGAAGGTCGACGACTGGCCCGTACCGCAGTTTCGGCCCGATCCCCGGATGGCAGCGGGCCGACACGACCCGGCAGGTGCCGGGCTCGACAGCGGTGGCAGCGTCTGCCTCGAACGCCCTCAGCAGCGCCGACTTCCCCATCCCCGAGGGGCTGTCGACCACGATCGCCCGACCGCCGCGCCCCTCGGCCAGCGCCGCCAGCAGCGAGCGCAACTCGGCCATGTGCTCCATACGGTCGACGAAATCCGTCCGCACCGCAGCCCCCCATTCCCGTCTGCCGTCATGGAACTTCCGTACGCGCACCGTTACTCGTCGTCCACCGTAGATCATTCGGAGGCCGGCTCCCAGACGGCGCGTCAGGCACACGGCACGCTTTCCGGCTCCGACCGTCGACCGGCAGCGGCAGGCTTGTGCCTACCGCTGCCTACCGCGCGGCCGTGATGCCGCTGGGCGTCTGCGTCAGCGTGCCCTGGGCGAGGAGAGCGTCGAGGTCCGCGGCCAGGGTGGTGCGGATGTCCGGCCCCAGGCGCTTCCAGCCGAAGAAGTCGCAGGTCTGGCGGATCAGTTCGTCGCGGGACATGCCCGGGCACTCCGCGGCCAGTTCGCGCAGCGCCAGGTGCCGTTCCGGTGGGGGGACGTGGGCGCACTTGCGGGGGACGCCCGCGGCGGGGTGGCGGGCGCGGAGGTCGGGGCGGGACGGGAGGTCGAGGAAACCGGCCTTCGCGACCGCCCGGCGTTCGCGGACCAGAGCGGCGACGACCTGGCGGATGTTGTCGCGGATCCGGGCGCCGGCCCGTTTCACGCCCCACGCCTCGCGGGCCCGCTGGATGAGGAGGTCCTCGTGGATCGGGCCCTCCATCTCGATCACGCGCGTCAGCAGCTTGCGCAGCGCCGGGCGGGCCTCGGGGGTGTGCGGCTCGTGCGTCGGCGGCACGTACAGCGCGCACACCTCGTAGGGAGCGCTCCACGGGCGGTCCGGTGCGGTGGGGACCGGGACGCGGGGAAGTGCTTCCGGGGGCTGTCCGGGCGTCCGGGGTTCAGCCGGGTGGGCAGGGTGTGGGTGGTGGTCAGGATGTGGCGGCGTCCGCTGGATGGCGGGCCCGGTCGGTGCCGGCTGTTCCTGCGGGGGCGGCGGCGCCGGGCTGGGGGCCGTACGGGCCCGGCGCGGGTCTTCGGCCACCGCGCGTTCGACCGCCTGGCGCAGCCGCTGCTCGGCGGCCGTCCGGTCGCGGTACCAGTCCGTACCCCAGATGCGGTGCAGCGTCCAGCCGAGCCCGGTCAGCACCTCCTCGCGCAGCCGGTCGCGGTCGCGGGCCGCGCGTGAGGAGTGGTACATGGCGCCGTCGCACTCGATGCCGAGGGCGTACGCGCCCGGGGCGGCGGGGTGGCGCAGGCCGAGGTCGATGCGGTAGCCGGCGACGCCGACCTGCGGCTGCACGTCGTAGCCCCAGTCGCGCAGCACGCGCAGGACCGACTCCTCGAAGGGGCTCTCCGGTTCGGCGTCCGGCCGGATGCCGTCGGCGGCCAGCGCGGCGGGGCCCTGCTCGGCGTACTCCAGGTAACGCTTGAGGTGCCGGACGCTCGGGTTGGGGCTGTCCGCCAGGTCGGCGCCGTGGAAGGAGGCCACGACCTCCATGCGGTAGCGGGCGCGGGTGACCGCGACGTTCAGGCGGCGCCAGCCGCCGTCCTTGTTGACGGGGCCGAAATGGAGGCCGAGCCGGCCGTGCTCGTCGGGGCCGTAGCCGATCGAGAGGATCATGACGTCGCGCTCGTCGCCCTGCACCGACTCCAGGTTCTTGACGAAGAAGCCGCCGAGCCGGTCCTCGGTGAAGCGCTCGTCGAGGTCGGGGCGGCTGAGCCGGGCCTGCTGGACCTCCTCCTCGATGGCCGTGGCCTGGGCCTGGGAGAGTGCCACCACGCCGAGCGTGCGGCCGGGCCGGGTGTCGAAGTGGTGGATGACGCGCTGGGCGACCAGTCGGGCCTCGACGCGGTTGTCGCGGCGGCCGCCGCGGTCGTACGTGCCGTCGGCGCGGAAGAACGCGACGCCCACGCCGTCGCCCGCGTCCGTGGCGCCGGGGAAGGTCACCATGGAGTTGCCGTAGAACGAGCGGTTGCTGAAGGTGATCAGGTTCTCGTGGCGGCTGCGGTAGTGCCAGCGCAGCGGCAGCTCCCGCAGCGCTCCGGCCTTGCATGCCTGGAGCAGCGACTCGAAGGAGTCCGGCGCGTCCTCGTCGTACTCCTCGGTGTCGTCCTCCACCGAGGCGTCGAAGAACGAGGTGGGCGGCAGCTGCTTGCCGTCGCCGGCCACGACCAGAGTGCGGCCGCGGTAGACGCAGTTCACGGCGTCGGCGGGCCGCACCTGGGACGCCTCGTCGAAGATGACCACGTCGAAGCCGAAGTCCGGCGGCAGGAACTGGCTCACCGTGAGCGGGCTCATCATGAAGCACGGCTTGATGGCGTGCACGACCTCCTTGGTACGGGCGAGGAGGTCGCGCACCGGCATGCGGGGCCGCTTCAGCTCCGCCTGCCGCTTGATCACGGCAGGGGCGCCGCCGCCGAGGGCGCGGGGCCGGCGGCTGTTGCACGCCTCGATCACGGCCCCGCCGGCCGCGGCCACCAGGCGGCGGTCCGCCTCCTGGAAGTCCGCGACCCGGATGTCGAGTTCGGCGGAGCGGGTGACGCGCAGCCGCGCGTCGGAGGAGAGCACCCGGTCCGCCCAGGTGCGCAGCAGCGCGTACTCCACCGCGTCGGGCAGCCGTGCGGGCTCGACGCCGCGCTCGGCGGCGAGCGGCACCAGGTCCGCCAGGCCGTACCGGGCGAAGACCGCCATCCCGTCCTGGTGGGCGCGCCACTCCTCCGGGCCGAGCGGGTCGGCCGACAGCTGCTCGACGGTCTGCTGGGCCTGCGCGAAGGGGCCCCGGAGCGCCGCCGCCAGCCGGTCCCGGCGCGCGGGGCCGAAGAGGGCGAGCAGGCCGTCCGCCGACGCGGCCCAGCGGTCGGCCCGCTGCTCGGCGGCGCGGCACCAGGCGGCGAGGGCCGTCCGGGCGTTCGCGGCCAGCAGGGCGAGCTGCGGCTCTGGTTCGGTGCCGTCGGCCAGGAGGGCCGCCTGGATGTCGCGGCGCTCGGACCCGGATCCGGTCTCCGTCTCGCTCTCCTTCGTGGCCGCGGCTTCGATTTCGGCGGACAGCGCGGCCACGCGGTCGGCGGTGTGCAGGGCCTCGGCGAGTGCGGCCAGGTCGTCCTGGGTACGCGGCGTGTAGCGGCCCAGCAGCTCCGACCGGCTGTCGGCGGCCTCGGCGACCGCGGCCGCGGCCTGCTGCCAGGCGAGGGCGTCGGCGAGGCGCGCGGCGTGGGAGCGGTGCCACCGGCCGTCCCGGGTGAGCGCGGCGGCGGCCTGGCGGTCGGCCTTGTACTGCTTGGACCAGTGCGCGAAGGCACCTCGGTGCTGCTCGGCGAACCGCTGGACCAGCTCCGGCAGGCCGGCGGCGGCGAGCACCTGCTCGCCGAACAGGGCGGCCGGGCCGGCCCGTGCCCGTACCTCCTCGTCCAGCAGCTCCCGCAGCTCCCGCAGCTCCCGCACCGCGCTGTGCGCCCGCCGCAGGCCCCCGGGGTCGAACCAGCCGGTGAGCGGCCGGTTCGGCGCGCCGCTCAGGTCGGTGAGCGCCAGCAGCGCCCGGGCGGTCTCCGGCGTGGTCGGCTTGGGCATCCCCAGCAGGTCGGCGAGCTGGGCGAACGCCGTGGTCATGTCCTCGGGCAGGGTGGCCGGGCCAGCGGCGGGGCCGTCGGCCGGCAGGCCCTCGCGCAGCACGGCCGCCAGGCGGTGCAGTTCGGCGGGCGTGCGCGGTTCGGCGGTGTCGGCGAAGGGCCGCCGGACCGCGGCGGTGTGTACGGCGTGGAGGGCGTCGGCGGCCTCCCCCAGCGCGGCGAGCGGCGCGTCGCCCTCCAGGCCGCGCCAGGCGAACGCCTCGCCCTCCGCGACCGGCCGCCAGGCGCGTGCGACGACGCCCGCCGCGGTCAGCAGGTCCTGTAACAGGCTCTCGGTGAGGCCCTGGACGCGCTCGGCGTGCTCGCCGCGGATCGTCAGCCGCGCCGTCCCGGCCTGTTCGAGCCGTACGAGACGGCCCAGCACGTCGTGTACGGTGCGGCCGAAAGGCTCGCGCGGCTGGTTCATGGCCGCGGCGTACCCGCTCAGCTCCGCGCGCAGGGCGCGGGCGCGGTCCAGCTCGTGGCCTGCCGCACCGGTGGTCCGCACCTCGGTGGTGAGCACCCGGTGCAGTTCGGTGGCCACGGCGCGCTTGGTGGTGTCCCCGCTGTGCAGGGCGAGAGCGAAGTCCGCGAGGCCCACGGCGGCGAGCCGGTTGCGCACGACATCGAGCGCGGCCGCCTTCTCGCTGACGAACAGCACCGTGCGCCCGGCGTGCATCAGCGCGGCGATCATGTTGGTGATCGTCTGGCTCTTGCCCGTACCGGGCGGTCCGCTCATGACGAACGAGCGGCCCTCCAGCGCCGCGGCCACGCACTGGCGCTGGGAGGCGTCGGCGTCGAGCACCAGCGGAGTGCGCTCGGGCGGCTGGACGTCGTCGATCCGGTCCAGCGGCGGCGGCTCGAAGGCGAGGGTGTCGCCGGGCGGCCCCGCCTCTGACCCGAGCCCCCGGGCCTCGGGGCCGAGCGCCACGGCCCGTACCAGCGGGTGGGCCGTTATCCGGTCCGCATTCTGGAGCAGGTCCTGGTACATCGCCTCCTTGTAAGAGGCGAACATTCCGAGCACCGCACGGTCCTCGGCCGACCAGCCGTCCTGGCCCGCGGCCAGCTGCCGGGCCGCCGCCAGCACCGCCTGCGGATCGGCCGGGTCGGCCTCGGCGACCGGCTCCCAGTCCAGGCCCAGCCGGGTCGCCTTCACCGCCAGCGCGGCGTTCAGGAAGCGGTCCTGGTGCTCGGCCGCGTGCAGCCGCGGACGGCCGCCGTCGCCCAGGCGCAGCTCCACGGGTACGAGCAGCAGCGGGGCCGCGCTGGTCTCCTGCGCGCCGGGCTCCCGCCAGTTCAGCATGCCGACGCCGAGCCACAGCACCCACAGCCCGTAGTCGTTGAACGTCTGTGCCGAGCGGCCGCGCAGCACGCGCAGCGCCGCGTCCAGCGACGCCTGCGTCGTCTTCTGGGTCACCAGGCCCTCGGAGCCCGGCTCCGGGCCGGGAGACGGGGTCTGCCGTTCGGGGACCGGAGCGGTGTCCTGCGGTACGACGGCGCCGCCGGCCTCCCGTACGGGCGCGAACCGCCAGCCCCTGCCCAGCCCGGCCAGCACCGCGCCGAGGCCGGGCGCGGTGATCTCCAGGGAGGACGTCCTGGTGTGGCGGAAGTTCAGCAGGCGGTTGCGGCCGCCCATGTCGAGCAGCGAGTTGCGCCACTCGGTCAGCACGCTGTGCAGCTTGGCGGACCCCTGAGCACCGGCACCGCGGCCGGGGCCGTCGCTCCGGTCGGTGCGGTCGGGGCCGGTCGCGTACCGATCGGACGTCAAGGGCCCCACCTCCGGGTGATGAGCGGTCCACAAGGGGCGCCCCCGCGCTCCCCGGCCGGGCCCCGCATACCCGTACCTATCATTCCGCACCACGCGGCGCCCGGGAAACGGCGCTTTGTCGCACGACACGGCGCAGGAGCGAGCAGTATCGGTCACCTCTGGTGACGGTACGGGCGGGATACGGTACGCAGGAGCGACGACTGAGGCATTGGGGGGCTCATGCCGCGCTGGCTCGACGAGATGACGGAGGCCGTCTCACGGCTCGTACGGCCCGGTGCGGCGCAGGCGCGGGGGCAGCAGAGCAGGCTCGGCGCGGTCGATACCTGGAGCCCGGCTGGTACGCCCTGCCCACCGCCAACCGGCCGGTGGACCCGGACAACCTGACCGATCTGCGGCTCGCCGCGTCGCCCGCCGACGCCGCCGAGGGCACCTCGTACCAGGTCATCGACTGGGTCGCGGAGGCCGAGCGGCTCCGGGTGCGGGTCGGGGCGCACGCCCCGCGCGACGGGCTGCACCTCTTCGCGACGCAGCGCCCGGCCGGGTTCCTGGACCAGAGCCTGCTGGACGCGCTGCGCGCGCTGGGCGACCCGGGCCTGGCCGCGCGGTTCGTCGAGAACCGGCTGGGCGCGATCGAGGCCACGGGCGCCGCCGAGGGCCCGCTCGACGGCGCGCAGGCCGACGCCTTCCGGGCCTGCACCCGGCCGGGCACCGCGCTGGTCTGGGGCCCTCCGGGTGCGGGCAAGACCACCGTGCTCAGCCGCGTCATCGACCAGCACGTGACGCGCGGCAAGCGCGTCCTGCTCGTCTCGGGCACCAACGTCGCGGTCGACAACGCCCTGCAAGGCGCCGTCAGGCTGCGGAATCCGCAGCCGGGCGAGCTGCTGCGGGTGGGCGCGCCGCACCTGCCCTCGGTGGCCGCCGACCCCCGGGTGGCACTGCCCCTGCGCCGCCCACCCGAGTGCCCGGCCTGCGCGGTCCCCGCGGAGCTGCGCCGTTCCCGGTCGGAGCGGAAGGGTTACTACTGGTACTGGGCCTGCCCTACGAAGGGGTGCGGTACGAAGTCGGCGGTCTTCCCCGAGCACGAGCGGTACGTCGCCGGACGCGGCGAAGGAGGCTCCGGCGGACGGAACCCCAGGGGGGCGGTGCCCGGCCCCGGGTCCCGCGGGGGGCCGAGGCCCGGCCGGGGCGCGGGCCGCTGAGGTCCCGGCGCGGCGGGGAACCGGCCGGCGCCGCCGCCTGGCGCGGAACCGGCCCGCCGCCGCCTCCACTCGTCTCGCCGACCGCGGCGCACCCCGCCGACGGTAACGGTGCCGCCCGGCCCGCACCGAGCCCGCCGCCGTCCACCCCGCTTCGCGCTGGTGACCGGTGGTTCCCCGGTCCGGGTGATACGACCCCCTTCACGCCGCCTGCGGGCATCTCGTCGGACTAGCGTGCAGCCTTCCAAGCACCCTGACGCCGCGCCCGGGTGGTCCGGCACCCGGCAGGCCGCGGACCAGGGCCGTCTTCGACGGAAGGAACCCCCATGCACGCAGCCACGCCGGTCCCGGGCTCCGGTACGCAGCCGCCCGTAGCGCAACCGGGCATGCCGGACCAGGAGATCGACCGGTTCCTGCTCGCCCTGGGAGCGGCGGTCGACGAGTCCGTACGCGCGTCCGAGGCCGCCGAGCGGCGCCGGGACGAGCTGACGGACGCCGGTGACGCGTACATCGAACGGAGCGACAAGGCCCGGCCCCCGCACGTCGACTGCGAGATGACGGTCTCGTCCATCCAGGTGAGCATCGCGGTCGACTGGGCCACGCGCCATCGCCGTATCGCGCGGGAACTCGCCGCCTGGTGGGCGGACGCGGCGGTGGCCGCGCTCACCGCCGCGGCCACCGGCACCCCGGTGAGCGCCGTGCGCATGGGGGCGGCGAACCCGCAGTTCCCCATGGACGACCACGAGGTGGACGAGCTGCCGGAGGTCGACAAGCAGACGCGCCAGCTGGTGGAGTTCTCCGCCCGGCTCGGCCCCGCTCCGCGGCGGCACCTGCGCGGCGAGCCCGGCGACGACCTGCTGGCCGACACGCTGGCGCTCGCCTCCCGCGGCGGGCTGCTCGTCCGCCAGCACTCCGACGGGGAGCTGACCGTCTCGGCGGACCCGTGGCCGGAGGGCCGCCGCCGCCGCATGTGGGGTGACCACTGGATCAAGCACCACATTCCGCGGCTGCCGGGCAACGCCGAGCTGACGGCCCTGCTCACCGGCGCGTCCAACGCCACCGTCGAACGCCTGCGCGCCGCCGCCCGGACGGTGGTCGCGGCCGTGGCGGCCGAGGCCCGGATCACGGAGCTGGGCGAGACGGCCGACAGGTGGACGCCGGAGGAGTCCCGCGAGTTCGAGGCCCTGTGCGAGCAGGTGGACGGCCTGACGGCCCGCCTCGCCGCGTACGCGCGGCTGGTCACGGACAGCCTTCCGGAGGTACGGGCCGCGGCTGCGGCGGGGTGAACGGCCGGGGCCGTCTGCCGGCTGGCGGCCCATCGGCTGACTCCAGGCTCCGCGGCCGTACGATATTTTCCCTATACATCAAGTAGGATTGACGGTATGTCAGGGGGGACGATGTCCAAGTACGGCCGTGACGACCTGGAATGGGATGAGCTGGTCGAGGCGGGGACGGCTTTTCTGGTCGAACGGGCCCGACTCGGGGAATTGACGACCTACGCCAAGCTGAACGAGGCCCTGGAAGAACGCACCGGGCTGCCGGGGTTCGATTTCGAGCGCCCGGACCAGCGTGCCGCGATGGGGCACCTGCTGGGGCTGATCGTCGAGCGCGACCATCCCGAGACGGGCCTCATGCTCTCGGCCCTGGTGATCTACAGCGGAGCGAACGACGCGGGCTCCGGATTCTACGCACTGGCCCAGCAGCTCGGTCTTCTGCGGACGGGTGCGTCCAAAACGGAGAAAGAAGCGTTCTGGATAGAGCAGACCGCTGCGTTGTACGCCCTGTACGGCCGGGCGGGCGGCGTGGAACGGTAACAGGAATGCCGTGAGGGCAGCCCCCCACGCGCCACCGACTGCCGCCTTTCACCCGCCTTCCCGCCTTTTGCTGTCTTTCGCCAGTGGCGGCGGTCGGCGGCCGTGGGCGCGTCCGGCGGAGAACGTCGTTCCCCGCGAGCGCGGAGTCTTTCGGCGGGTACGGGTCGGGGCGCCCCCGGCCACGGGCGGTGCCTCCCGTTGGCCGGGGGCGGGTGGGGCGGGCCGCAGCGGCTGCCCAGACTCTTTGTCCGGGGCCGCGTGAAACGGGCCCCGGGCCGTCGCGGCCCGCCCCGGCCTTCGGGTGGCCCGGCCGCGGACCCTGGACGGGGCCCGGGTCCGCGGGCCGGGCCGGTGGCGGCCGCCCGGGGGATCGACTACCGCCACACCCCAGCGGGCGGCCTGCCGAGCGGAGAGCTGTCCGCGTCGGCCGGCCACTCCGCCGGGGAGCCTTGCCGGCGAGCCTTCGGGTCAGCCGAGGTCGTCCCCGGGGGCGACCGCGTGGCGGAGCAGCGCGTAGGACAGCTCGGCGTCCGGCGGGCGCAGCAGCCGCTCCAGGTACATGGGCGGGGTCTGGCCCCGGCCGGGCTGGTTGGGCCGTACGGGCTGACAGCGGGCGAACGCGCGGGCCAGCCGTCGCCGCAGGAAGCCGATCACCGTGGCGCCCCCTCGGGCCGTACCGCGCCGGGCGTGTGCTCGACCGCCAGACGCAGGGCGGCGTGGAGACGCGGCGCCTCGGTCAGCCGCCGCTTCGCCGTGGGCGGCACCCGCCAGTGCACCCCCGGACCGGTCGCCCGGTGCGCGGGCGGTACGACCAGGAAGGTCAAGGGGTGTTCATACAGTCCTTTCGCTGCTGGTCAGAGGGGCTATCGAGTAAGCTCGGTAGGCAGACGGCCCGTCATGTAAGCCGCTCAGGGCCGTATTCAGAATGGCTGAGCCTCCGACCTGCCGCACTCGGCGACGGAACGAAGCTCAGACCGTACGTAGGCCGTAATCCCTCAGCGCGCTATCAAGGTCCCGGACGGCTTGTGTCTGTTTCCACGGTTGGAGTTCGGAGCGAAGGTCTCGAATGCGCCCGGCTACCCGGGGGGACTTGCTGACTGTCGTGATCTTGGCGGCCCTGAGAATTGTGTCTGTCGCCTGATCAATATTGCCTTGTTGGACATGTGCCGAAGATTGCCATACTAGGGCATGCACGTAGTCATGAATGTTTGTCTGATCGATCAGCGAAAGTCCTTGCTGCATGGCGAAAAGGGCGTCCTCTGGGGCCCCTAGGCGCAACCCGCATTCTGCGCGAATGCCCCAGTAGAAGGCGTCGCCATAGAAGTACCATCGGGAATCTGGCGACCGTTCCGCCGCGTTCATGGCGTCATTTGCGTTGCGTTCTTCCTCTAGAGCCTGGCGAGTCTTCGCAGCGTTACCATCTGCGGCGTACGCGCGTGCAGCAACCGCGGCAGCGAATCCGCGCGCCGCCCAACTTTCACTCTGGCTTGCCCAGAGCTGAGCGGCAACGGCGTGGTCAATTCCAATTCGAGGCCGCCCCCGCCAGGTGGCCATTCGGGACATGTTGCCGAGAATATGAGAAACCAATTCGGCATTTTGTGCCTCATGAGCGGCTTCCCTGGCGTCGTCGTAGTAGTGTTGCGCCGTTCGGTAGTCCCCCAGGTCGAAGAACTGCCACCCAATGATCCGGCATAGTTCCGCGTATACCGAGAGGACGCGGGACTTTAGACTACCCGGAGAATCCGCGAGAAATCCACCAACAACCTCTCGCTGAGCAAAGGCCATTTGCAGGGCCACCTGTGGCCCTAGCACGTCGCCTTGCATCCTGTATTGTCGAAGAATTTCTTCGACGTGAGTCACGGTGGCGTCATCAAGGCGGCGCGGGCTCTGCAATACACCCTCCACCCTGTCGAGGTGATCGATCCTCGTAATGTCGAAGATTGGCGCCGCGGCGGCCACCGTGAGGGCCGCGCTGAGTTTTTGCAGCAAGTCACGACGGAGCATTTCAGGGTATCCTCGCTGTGTCCACGCAAGCACCGCTTGTGCGAGTTCCGTGAGGCTTATAGCCTCGATTTGCTGCACCAGTTTTTTTGGTTCTGTTGACGGCAGCAACGCCGGTGACTGGTACCCGCTGAAGGCTTCGATGCTTAGTTGTGATTCCGATCCGCTGCCCACGGTGGGCGGGGTAAATCCTTCCCGACCCTCGCCCGACTGGCCGCTGTCAATGAGGTCTCTGGTCTCGCATTCGTAGACCTTGGCCAAGCGTTCCAAGGTGGTCAGGCTCGGCTCACGGCCGGATTGCGGCCACGACTCCCAGAATGACAACTTCTTTTGCGTCATCGGGTGTTCGCTGTCCGGGAACAGCTCGTTCCACCGGTCGGCGACCTGTTGTTGAGTCCACTGCCGGGCAATCCGCATGGCCTGCCGGGCGTTGACCTTCTCCTCACGCTGGATGCGGGCCGCGATGGCGCCCCACGTACAGCCCTGAGCCCGTAACCCCGCGGCCAGCGCGGCCTTGCGCCTCCGGTAGTGCTTGCTGTGCGCCAACGCCGGTCTCCTCACCTGCGCTTGCCTGGTGTGTCTCCTTGTCATCGTACGGTCGGGCCGCATGCCGCTCTGGTTTCGTGTACCCACTACGGAGGCACCTGACCTGCGTTTACTACATCCGCGTTGTAATTCTGCGTGCCTCAAAGTGCGCCAACGCGCTGTGACGGACACGCAGCCGGACAGGGTCGCGGTAGGCGCTTGGAGGGGAAGGGCGCTTGGCCGGGTTCCGTCACGTGACGTTTGGTGTGTGGGGTGGCTCGGTTCGGCGGTGGGCGGCGGCCGGGGGCCTGGTGCGGGCGAGGTGAGTAGTTGCGTCACGTGATGAAACCCGGGTTTCCCTGGGGTGGCAACGGTGGTGGTCGGCGGGCTGGGGCCGTCCGTGGATCGTTTCGTCACGTGTTGGAACGTGGTGCTGGGGTGGGGGTGTGGGGTGGTGGCGGTTGGGGTGGGTGGTGCGGTGTGGGCACGTCGGTGGTCTTCGAGGGTTTGGCCGGTGTCCTGCCCGGGCGGGGGCCGGGCATGTTCAAGGGGGCCTTACGCTGGCTGGCGGATCGGGCAGCCCTGGCCTGCCCGCTGTAGTGCCCGATCGGCCCCCTTGGGCGTGCCCGGCGAGGGGTCCCCGCCCGGGGAGGTGGCTAAAGCCTCGAAGGCCGCCGACCCCCAGCCACAGCGCTCTGAGGGCCACCGGTGAGCGGGGCCGGTGGGCCTGTGTACGTCTCGGGAGGTTGGGCGTGGGCGGTGGGCCGTCCGGCCGGGACCGGCCGTCAGGCCGCATGCCCGGCCGGGGCGGCCTGGCCGCCCGGCGCGCCGTGAGGCGCGCCGCTTGAGTAAGTAGAGAAAGGTTAGACGCGGGCCCTGCGGGCTTCGGGGGCGTGAAGGTCGCGAGGTGCGGGGGGCGTAGGCCCGTCCGTGTGCTGCCGCTGCCTCGGCGGGCTGTGCGCCCGTATGCCGTGGCTGGCCTGGCGGGGCTGGTCGTGCACGGCTGTGGCGGTTGTCAGTGCTGCGTGCGACCATGTGGGGTACGAGTGATGGCCGCTGGGATAGCGGCCCGGTGACCAGTCAGAAGGAGCACGGCTGACGTTCTGTCAGCCCTGTACGGAGTTCGTCCGCGCTCTGCGCGCTCGTGAGCTTCCCGTTCCTTCTGACACCGGAGTCGCCTGTGTCTGCCGTCCCCTGTGACGTGCGCTTCTCCTGTCGCTGCCGTGCTGGTGCCGCTTGTACGCCGCGTCGGCTGCCCGCCGGTTCCCCCCTCCCTTCGGCCCTGTTCGTCCCATGCTCCCCGTTCGCGGGGTGTTCCTGCCCCTGCCGTACGGGCGGTGCTCCTGGTGCCGCTGTCCTGGCGGCCCGGCCCCCGGGGTCCGTGCCGGTGACCGGCCCTGTGCGCGGGAGCTGTCCGGCTCCCCGGGAAGGGGTGGCCGGGTGAGCGGAGGTGATACGTCGGCGCGTGTGCGGGCGGTGCGGCGTGAGGCGGCGAAGTTCCCGGTACGGCTGGGGCCGAGGAGCGCCGCCCGGCTGGCCCGGCTCCTCGGCCCCCGCACCGACAGGTAAGGCTGCCTAGTCGAGGGGGTTGGGCACGACCTCGATCCGGTCGAAGTCCAGCCCCCTGCTCCGCTGCCTGGTCACGGGGTGGATGATCACAGCGGCGAACAGGAACCGGAAGACCGCGTTCATCCGCTCGTAGTCCTGTGCCTTCTCCAGCGCCGCCCATGAGGCGCGCGCGTCCGGCCCGGCGACACCCTTCAAGACCGCTACCGGCCGCTGCACCACGCGGCGCTGCCGCTGCCTGATCCGGTCCTCGATGGCGCGGCGCATCGCCCGGTACTCCGCTGTCGGGATCTCCTTGGCCAGCCACATCCCGTTCAGCTCCGCGAGCTGGGCGGCGTCGTCCTGGTCGGCCTGCTCGTCGCCCTGCGGGCGGCTGGTGACGGCGGGCTGGCGGCCGGTGATGTCCAGCTTCTCCAGCACCTCCAACGCCACATCCCGCGCGAAGCGCTCCAGCGCCGGGGCACTGATCACGCGCGTGCACTTCTCCTCACCGTGCAGGACGGCCCGGTTGCACCGGTAGTAGGGAGTAGTGCTGCCGCTGTTGCCGGACATCCGCCGACCGCACGTGCACGTCACCACGCCCCGCAGCAGGTAGTAGTAGTGCGCCGGGGTGCTCTTCCCGCTGTGCGCGGTCCGGTAGCCGCGCATCTGCTGAACCTCTTCCCACTGCCCCAGGTCGATGATCGGCGTCCAGGTGCCCATGGCAACGCGCTGCCCGTTGTGCGTCTGGATGCCCGCCACGTAGGGCTGGGACAGCAACCGCCTGACCAGGTTGGGGTGCCAGGTCTTCCCGCCGCACGTGGTGATCTGGTGATCGTGCAGGTCCTTGGCGATCGCGCGGGCCGATTCCCCGTTCAGGAAGCGGCGGTAGACCTCCCGGATGATCTCCGCCTCGGCCTCCACGATGGTCTGGTCCCTGGTGTAGCCGTACCGGCGGTGCCCGCCGTGCGGCTTGCCCGCCCGGGCGCGCTCCTCCAAGGCTGTGCGCACCCGGCGTGAGGTGTCGTCCGAGGACCGGCACGCGTGGGCCACCTCGATCCGCAGGATGAACCGGTCGTCCGGGTCGGACAGGTCCTTGCGGTTGGCCTGGCCGTGCAGCACGACGTGCCGGTCATCGGCGACGGTCAGCAGCTCCTCCAGGTCCTTCGGCTGCCGCATGAGCCGGTCCGGGTGGTAGACGATCACATGCCCGTACGCGCCCTCGCCCATCCGCGCCAGCAGCTCATCCCACCCGGGCCGCTTGCGGTTGCGCTTCCACGCGGAACGGTTGTTGTCCACGAACACATCCGCCACCCGTAACGCCAGGCGCTCCGCCACCTCCCGGCAGATCCGCTCCTGACGGTCCACGCCCGTCTGGTCGTCGTCTCCGGCCTGCGAGATCCGGCAGTAGACCGCCGCGTCCCCGCTGACTGCCCCGCTGGCCCTGCCTGTTGTCGATCGCTTCATACCTAACACTGTACGAATAACCAGTGACGAAGCCGCGCGCCCCCAGCAGCCGGGCCGGGCACAGCGCGGCCCAGTCCCACGCGTCGGCGGCCCCAACCGCGACGAGCCAGTACATCAACTGCCCGGCCGGGTCCAGGATCACCGCCCCGGTCTACTGGCACTCCGTTCACCGCGTCACTCCGGGGCGGAGCAGACGGAGGGCGTCGGCATTGTCGCGGCCCTCGGCGACCACCGCGCCGACCAAGGCGGACAGGGTGTGCCGAGGAACCTTGAGCCAGTCCGCCCAGACAGCCCAGAAGTTGTCGTCACGAACCAGGGTCTCGCCGATGTCGAGCACGATTGCACGGTTCACGAACGCAGGCTACGGCTCCGTGCCGGGAGGGCGGCGGCGCAGTGACGGGCTTGGTCACTCTGCGGAGAAAGTCGCGGCCACAGTCCGGTCCGCCAGGGCGGCGTAAGCTGGACGTTGGCTGAAGGGGCATCACTCTCTCGGGGACGTCGTCGCCAGGTACCCGCGAATGCAACCGAATGAAAACGCCCTGGTGCGCATGTGAAGCCGCAGGTCAGGAAGTGTCGTCCTCGCGAGCGCGAGGATGGTCCGATCACCCTTCCCCCGATCTGGCGGACGATCGTGTCGGCCCCGCGAGCGCGGGGATCGCCCTCGTCAACGCCCGCTCACCTACAGGCCCCCTCACCCCACCCCGACCCGCGCCCGGTCCCTCGCCCCGCTGCTCGCCGACGTCCGCCCGAGCCCCCGGCCCCGTACCCGCCGCAGCCCCCACCCCGCCGCGACCGCCCCCGCCGCACCCGCGTAAGCGAGCGTGCCGACCGACGCCCGGTCGGTGAAGGCCAGGGCCGTGACGTACGACGCGGCGCCGGCCACCGCGACGCCGAGCCACTCCCAGCGGCCGTCCAGCGCCACCAACGCCACCAACAACAGCGCGTACCAGGAGTAGCCCGGGGTGAGCAGCAGGAAGGCCGTGCCGGTGACCAGCAGGGCGCCGGTCCAGGGGCGTTCCGGGTCGCCGCGCCACAGCACCCGTACGCACACCGCCAGCATGACGGCGGCCACGACAGGGACGGCCCACGCGTCGGGGAGGAGCAGGCGCAGCAGCGCGTAGCGGTTGCCGGCGGACGCCTCGCCGTAGCCCTCTTCCTCGACGTAGCCGCCCAGGTAGCCGAGGACCGAGCCCTTCGAGACGAGGACGTACGGGAGGTAGGTCACCGCCACCACCGCCGCCGCGGGCAGCAGTACCGCCGCCGCGTCGCGCGTGCGCCGTACGCCCGCGAGGGCTCCCGGCAGGACCACGGCCGGGAGGAGTTTCGCGGCGATGGCCGCGCCGAGCGCGGCTCCTCCGGCGGGTCTCAGGGTCCGTGCCACGGCCGCCAGGCCCGCCACCGCCAGCAGGACGCCGAGCACGTCGGCGTGGGCGTTGTTCACCGCCTCGACCGGGACGGCCGGGCACCAGGCCCAGTACGCGGCGGTGCGCGGGTCGCCGCGGCGGCGCAGGGTGGCGAGCAGGACGGCGGTGACGGCGACCGACAGCAGTGCGCCGCCCACTTGGAACGGTTTCAGCCGGGCGCCGGGCGGGGACAGCGCGTGCACGCCGTAGAAGTACGCCTCCGCGACCGGCGGGTAGATGGTGTGCACCCTGGGGCGGTTCAGGCGGGTGCAGTGCGGGCCGGGGACGGTGGAATAGGACGGGACCGGGGCGCGGTCCGGGCCCTGGCAGGCGGCGCCGTGCGGGAAGAGCCAGTCGTCCCGCAGGCGCGCCAGCTCGCGGTCGGCCGGCGCGTGGTCGTACGGGGAGATGCCCGCCGCCTGCACCCTGCCGTCCCAGGCGTACCGGTAGGCGTCCGTGCTGGTGCGCGGCTGCGCGACCAGGCCGGTCGCCGCCACCGCCGCCGACCCGGCGAGGATCAGCGCCGCCGCCTGCCGCGCCGGCACCTTCCGCAGCGACCAGGCCGCGGCCGCGAACAGCAGCCAGCAGACCGCGTACCAGACCGACAGCCGTCCCGGGTCGGTGCGGTAGTCGTGGTGGCGGATGGTGTGCGCCAGTGCGGCGGTGAGGGCCGCCAGCAGGGCGGCGGGCAGTAGCGGGAAGGGCCTGAGCACCGTGCCAGCCTCGCAGCCGCCGCCTCCGGGCGGGCCGCGCCGGGGCCCGGCGTCCGCGTTTCGTAAGGACTTCGCGGGCCCTGCGGCGGGGTTCCGCGCGGTGTCATGGGGCGCATGGAATCTCCTGGTCCGACCTCGCTGCTTCCGTTCCGCGGCCGTCTGCACGACGCCCGGACCGCGACGTCCATCGGCCGGTGGCTGGGCCTGGCCGTCGTGGTCTGCTTCGTCACCGGGCTGGTCAGCCACGTGCTCCAGCACCCGCCGCACCCGGTCGCGGACGCGCTGCCGACGCGGCCGGTGTGGGGCTACCGGTTCACCCAGGGCCTGCACGTCGCCAGCGGCACGGCCGCCGTGCCGCTGCTGCTGGCGAAGCTGTGGGCCGTCTACCCGCGGCTGTTCGCGTGGCCGCCGGTGCGGTCCGTGGCGCACGCGTGGGAGCGTGTCTCGGTGGCGGTGCTGGTCGGGGGCGCGGTGTTCGAGCTGTTCAGCGGGCTGCTGAACATCGTGCAGTGGTATCCGTGGCCGTTCGCCTTCGTGCCCGTGCACTACGCCGTCGGCTGGCTGTTGGTCGGGGCGCTGCTGCTGCACCTGGCCGTCAAGTGGCCGGAGATACGGGCGCACTGGGGGCGGCGGTCGGCGGGGACGGTCCGGCTTCCGGCCGCCGACGAGCCGGACCGGCGCTCGCTGCTGGCCGGGGTCGCGGCGGCGGCCGGGGCGGTCACGCTGGCCACCGCGGGCCAGTCGTTCACCCCGCTGCGGCGCCTGGACCTGCTGGCCCCGCGCCACCCGGACCACGGCGCGCTGGGCGTGCCGGTCAACCGGACGGCGGCGGCCGCGGGCGTGGCGTCCGTGCGGGAGGGGGACTGGCGGCTGACGGTCGACGGCCCGGTGCCGTACGAGCTGAGCCTGGCCGAGCTGGGCGGGTGGCCGCAGCACGAGGCGCGGCTGCCGATCGCGTGCGTGGAGGGGTGGAGCGTGTCGGCCCACTGGTCGGGCGTACGGATCCGGGACCTGCTGGAGCGGGCCGGGGCGCCGCCCGGGGCGCGGGTGCGGGTGGTGTCGCTGGAGCGGCGCGGCGCCTACCGGGTGACGGAGCTGGGCCGTTCGTACGCGCGTGACCCGCTGACGCTGCTCGCGCTGCGGCTGAACGGGCACGTCCTGTCCCCCGACCACGGCTATCCGGCGCGGATCATCGCGCCGAACCGGCCCGGGGTGCTCCAGACCAAGTGGGTCAGTCGGCTGGAGGTGCTGTGATGGTCCGGTTCGGGGTCGGCGCGCTCGGCGCCGTGTCGATGGGGGTCGGTGCGTGGCTGGTCGCCGGTACGGGCAGCGTGCGGGACGTGGCGGTGTGGCTGGGCGGGGCCGTGGTGCTGCACGACGCGGTGCTCGCCCCGCTGGTGCTGGGGCTGGGGCTGCTGCTGGGCCGGACGGGCGGCCTGGGCGGCGGTGAAGCGGGCGGTCAGGGCGGCGGCCTGGCGGGCGGCCTGGGCGGCGGGCGGGGGCTGGTGCGGGGGGCGCTGGTCGTCGGGGGGTCGCTGACGCTGGTGGCGCTGCCGGTGCTGCTGCGGCCCGGCGCCCGCGCCAACTCCTCGGTGCTGCCTTTGGATTATGTATCCAATTGGCTGCTGGCGCTCGCGGCCGTGGCGGTTCTGGCCGTTCTTCTCGGCGTCACGCGCGCGGCGGTACGGGCGGTCCGTCAGCGGCGGCGCAGCTGAACGAACCGGCGCTCCCCCGCCCGCCACCGGTCGGCCGCCGCCCAGCCCGCTGCCGCCGCGTACCCGAGCAGGGCGCGGGTGCCGACCCGGGCCCAGGGGAAGGCGGCGCCGCGCGCGCCCCGGCCGTCGACCACCCGCACCTCGACGCGCTCGTCGACCTCCGTGACCGCGGTCTCCACGATGGCCGTGCCGCCGGGGGCGGCGAGTCGGGCCGCGCGCGCCAGCAGGGCCGCCGGGTCACCGCCGATGCCGATGTTCCCGTCGACCAGCAGGACGGCGCCCCACCGGCCCTCGCCCGGCAGCGGGTCGAACACCGAGCGGCACAGGGCGGCTCCGCCCTCCCGCAGCGTGCGGTCGACCGCCTCCTGGCTCACGTCGACGCCCAGCGCGGGGCGGCCGAGCGCCGCCAGGGCCGCCACCAGGCGCCCGGGCCCGCAGCCCACGTCGAGCACCGGCCCCTGGCAGCGGGCGAGCACCGTGGCGTCGGCGCTGTCGGGCGCCGCGCACCAGCGCTCCACCTCCAGCGGCAGCAGCCAGCCGTCGCCGCGCCGCAGGAAGAGCGGGCCGCGGCCGGTGCGCAGGGCGGCGGCGTACGGGTCGGCTCCCCGCCAGGCCCGTGCGGCATCTCCAGCCAACCGGCGGTCCGGCCGCTCCGCCGGTCCGGCGGTCCTCGGCGCGCTCATCTGGCGGCGACCCGGGCCAGCGCGGCGTGCGCGGCGGCGAAACGGCCGCCGCGCGCCAGGCCGGCCACCTCCCGCGCGTCGGCGGCGGTGTCGACGTCCCGCAGCACCGGCAGGTCCCGCACGGCGAGACCGGCGTCCAGCAGCCGGCGCCGCTGCACCGCCCCTGTCTCGGGTACGGACATGGGCACGCCGCGCAGCAGTTCCGGGTCGGGGGCCTTGAGCCCCAGAGCCCAGAACCCGCCGTCGGCGGCCGGGCCGAACCACGCGTCGCAGCCGCCGAAGTCCAGCCCGGAGGCGAGCAGTGCGGGGGTCACCTGCGGGGTGTCCATGCCGATCAGCAGCGTCGGCCCGGCGCACTCCGCGAACGCCGCGGCCAGCCGCTCGTCCAGCCCGCCCGGGCCCTGCGGCAGCACCGTGAAACCGGGCGGCAGCCAGGGGCCGGGAGCGCCCGCGAGGGCCAGGACCCGGTGGTCGGCCGGGGTGTCGAGGACGGCCCGCAGGGTGTCGGCGAGCGCCGCCTCCGCCAGCCGGGCGGCCTCCCACGGCGTGAACGGCGGGCACAGCCGGGTCTTGACCCGGCCCGGCACCGGTTCCTTGGCGATGACCAGCAGGGTGCTCACCGGGCCCGGCCTCCGGGGGCGGAATCGCCGTCCCGCGCGGGGCGGCGGTCGGGTACGGGAGGGCGTACGGTCGCGGGCCGGTGGCTGGAGGCGGGCCGGTCGCTGGGGGCCGGCTCCTGGCCGGGGGCGGGTGCGGGCTTTCGGGCCGGTGCGGGCTCGGCGCCCGGTGCCGGCTCGGCGCCCGGTGCCGGCTTCCGGTCGGGTGCGGACGGGCCGCGCGCGCCGTCGTCCGCCGCCACGCGCTGCCCGTCCACCCGCTGTGCCGACACGCGCGGCCCGTCCGCGCGCGGCACCACCGCCCGCGGCGGCTCCGCGAGCACCCCGCGCATGTCCCGCACCGCCTGCCAGGTGCCCCGCCAGGTGCCGGTGACCTTCGACCGGCCCGTACGCGGCAGGTACGGAACGTCCCGCTCGGCCACCCGCCAGCCGGCGTCGGCCGCCCGTACCACCATCTGGAGGGGGTAGCCGCTGCGCCGGTCGGTGAGGCCGAGCGAGAGCAGCGCCTCGCGGCGGGCGGCCCGCATCGGGCCCAGGTCGCGCAGGCGCAGGCCGGTGCGGCGGCGCAGCATCCGGGTCAGGGCCGCGTTCCCCGCGCGGGCGTGCGGGGGCCAGGCGCCGCGCGCCCGCGGGCGTCGGCGGCCGAGCACCAGGTCCGCCTCGCCCGCGGCCACCTGGGCGGCGAACGGGACCAGCAGCCCGGGGTCGAGCGAGGCGTCGCAGTCGCAGAAGCAGACGATCTCCGCCGTGGCCGCCAGCAGCCCCGCGTGGCAGGCGGCGCCGAACCCGCGCCGCGGCTCGGTCACCACGGTGGCGCCGAGGGCGCGGGCGAGGTCCGGGGAGCCGTCGGCCGAGCCGTTGTCCACGACGATCGCCCGCCAGCCGGCCGGAATCCGCGCCAGCACCCAGGGCAGCGCCCCGGCCTCGTCCAGGCAGGGCAGGACGACGTCCACCGGGGACGGGGAGGCGGAGGAGGGGCACGCGCGTGGTGCGGGGGACGGGGGCGAGGCTGCCGGGGGCGGGGTTCCGGGCGCCGTTCCTCGATCGGGCCCCGGGGCGCCCGGGGACCCCTTCCGGTCCGTCGCCGGTGCCGTCCGGGCCGTCTGAGCCGTCCGGGCCGTCTGAGCCGTGCGCGTTGTCGAGTCGGTCACGGCCCTCACCGTACGAAGCCGGACCGGCCGTACGGGCCTGCGAACTCCTTACGAAACGCGGACATCGCCGCCCGTCCCGCCCCGGGCCGCGCCCCGGGCGCCGCCCCGGTGCGACGCTGGACGCATGCGACACGTCCTCATCGTCGACGACGACCCGACCGTCTCCGAGGTGGTCGCCGGATACCTGGAGCGCGGCGGCTTCGCGGTGCGCCGGGCCGCCGACGGCCCGGCCGCCCTCGCCGCGGCCCGGGACCGGCGCCCCGACCTGGTCGTGCTCGACCTCATGCTGCCCGGCATGGACGGCCTCCAGGTGTGCCGCGAGCTGCGCGGAATCGGCCCCGTACCCGTGATCATGCTGACCGCGCGCAGCGACGAGGAGGACCGCGTCCTCGGCTTGGAGCTGGGCGCGGACGACTACGTGACCAAGCCGTTCAGCCCGCGCGAGCTGGTGCTGCGCGTGGAGTCCGTGCTGCGCCGCGCGGTGCCCGCCCCGCGGCCGGGGCCGGTGCTGCGCGCCGCCGGCCTGGAGGTGGACCCGGCGGCCCGGCGGGCCACCAAGGACGGGCGGGAGGTGGCGCTGACCCTGCGGGAGTTCGACCTGCTGGCGTTCTTCCTGCGCCACCCCGGGCGGGTCTGGGACCGGGAGCGGCTGATGCGGGAGGTGTGGGGCTGGGAGTTCGGCGACCTGTCGACCGTGACCGTCCACGTGCGGCGGCTGCGCGGCAAGATCGAGGACGACCCCGCGCGCCCCCGGCTCATCGAGACCGTGTGGGGCGCGGGCTACCGCTTCGGCCCCGTGGCCGGCGAGGCGGTGTGAGCGTGCGCGACCCGCTGCTGATCGCCGGGTACGCGTTCGCGGGCGCGGCCGCCGCCGGGCTGCTGGGGGCGGGCGCGCTGCGGATGCTCAGGCGGCGGTCGGTCGCGGCCTCGCTGGCCGTGGTGGCCGCCGTGGCGGTCGGGGCGATGCTCGCGGGCACGCTCGCCGTGGCGTGGGCGATGTTCCTGTCCTCCCACGACCTGACCGTGGTCACGACCGTGGTCGCGATGGCCGCGGTCGTGTCGCTGCCCACCGCGCTGCTGCTCGCCCGCCGCGTCGTGCTGAACTGCCGCGAACTCGCACTCGCCGCCCGCGACTTCGGCGACGGCGGCGCGTTCCGTCCGCCCGGCCGACCGGCCCCCGCCGAACTGGCCGCCCTCAGCCGCGAGCTGGCCGCCGCGGGCGCGCGGCTGGCCGCGTCCCGGGAGCGGGAGCGGGCCCTGGAGGACTCCCGCCGCGAGCTCGTCGCCTGGATCTCGCACGACCTGCGCACGCCGCTCGCCGGGCTGCGGGCCATGTCCGAGGCGCTGGAGGACGGGGTCGTGGGCGACCCGGCCCGCTACCACCGGCAGATGCGCACCGAGGTGGACCGGCTCAACGCCATGGTCGGCGACCTCTTCGAGCTGTCCCGCATCCACGCCGGCGCCCTGACGCTGAGCCCGGCGCGGGTGTCGGTGTACGACCTGGTGGGGGACGCGCTGGCCGGCGCCCGCCCGCTCGCGCGGGAGCACGGTGTGCGGCTGGTGGACGGGCGGGTCGAGGCCGTGCCGGTCGAGGTGGACGGCAAGGAGATGACGCGCGTCCTGGCGAACCTCCTGGTGAACGCGATCCGGCACACGCCCGCCGACGGCACGGTCGCCGTCGCCGCCGAACGCCGCGCGGACACCGTCGTGCTGTCGGTCACCGACGGCTGCGGCGGCA
Source organism: Streptomyces sp. B1866 (assembly GCF_031932565.1). NCBI lineage: Bacteria > Bacillati > Actinomycetota > Actinomycetes > Kitasatosporales > Streptomycetaceae > Streptomyces > Streptomyces sp. B1866. The sequence goes on along the minus strand of NZ_JAVSCF010000005.1, from coordinate 30,734 downwards.
TCCCCGAGGACGACCTGCCGCGCGTGTTCGACACCGGCTGGCGCGGCACCCGGGCCCGTACCCCGCCGGCCGGCGCCGGCCAGGGCCTCGCCGCGGGCGCGGGGCTGGGCCTGGCCATCGTGCGCGGCATCGTGGAGGCCCACGCGGGCCGCACGGACGTGGCGAACGTGGCGGGCGGCTGCCGCTTCCAGGTCACGCTCCCCGCAGCCCGCTGACCGCGAACTCGGCCATCCCCTCCGCGAAACCCGTCTCCGGCTTCCAGCCCAGCTCCGCCCGCAGCCGGCCGGAGTCGGCGGTGACGTGCCGTACGTCCCCGAGCCGGTACTCGCCGGTGACCAGCGGGGGCGGGCCGCCGTGGGCCGCGGCGAGGGCGGCCGCCATCTCGCCGACGGTGTGCGCCTGGCCGCTGCCGGTGTTGTAGGCGGTGAGGGTGCCGGGCGGCGCGGGCGGGCGCGGGGACCCGCCGAGTGCCGGGCGCTCCGCCGACTCCGCGCGCTCGGCGGGCGCTTCGGGCTTACCGGACGCCGTGGGGCCCGCGTTCGGCCCGGGCTCCGTCGCCGTCCCGGCCGCCGCGGCCTCCAGGGCCTCCAGGGCCTCCAGGGCTACGGCGTTGGCGGCGGCCACGTCGCGTACGTGCACGAAGTCCCGCCGCTGGCCGCCGTCCTCGAAGACGCGCGGCGCCTCGCCCCGGGCCAGCGCCGAGCGGAACAGCGCGGCCACGCCCGCGTACGGGGTGTCGCGCGGCATCCCGGGCCCGTACACGTTGTGGTAGCGCAGCGAGAGGGCCCGGCCGCCGGTGGCGCGCGCCCAGGCGGCGGCCAGGTGCTCCTGGGCGAGCTTGGTCGTCGCGTACACGTTGCGCGGGTCGGCCGGGGCGTCCTCGCCGACCAGGCCCGGCGTCAGCGCCGCGCCGCAGCGCGGGCAGCGCGGCTCGAACCGGCCTGCCCGCAGGTCGCCGACCGCGCGCGGGCCGGGCCGTACGGTGCCGTGGCGCGGGCAGTCGTAGCGCCCCTCCCCGTACACGACCATCGACCCGGCGAGCACCAGCCGCCCGATCCGGGCCTCGGCCATGGCGGCGAGCAGGACGGCCGTCCCCAGGTCGTTGCAGCTCACGTACGCGGAGGCGTCGGCGAAGCCCTTGCCGAGCCCGACCATGGCGGCCTGGTGGCTGACCGCGTCCACGCCGCGCAGCGCCCGCCGCACCGCGTCCGCGTCCCGCACGTCCGCGTGGATGCACTCCGCGTCCGGCGGCGGTGGCGGCTCGTGGTGCGCGCTGGGGAGCAGGGCGTCCAGCACGACCGGCTCGTGCCCGCGCGTGCGCAGGGCGTTGACGACGTGCGAGCCGATGAAGCCCGCGCCTCCGGTGACCAGTACCCGCATGCGGCCGACGCTAGGGCCCCGCGCGGGCGGCGGACGCCGCTTCCGGCGGGCACGTCACGGACCCGTAAGGACTCGGGGCGCGCGGGCGGCGGGGTGGATCGGGCTGGAGTCGATCACGTGGTCACGAATCTGTCACATCAATCGCGCGCGACCTTCACGGAGTTCACAAGAACACTACGGTCGTCTCATCCGCACATCGTCATCAAAGAGTTGATTATGAACGTACCGAACAATCCGCCGGTCATACCCCGCCCCGCCCCCAAGTGGGCGCGCAAGCGCTACGTCCTGCCCGTCGTCGCCCTCGCCTTCGGCCTGGGCATCGGCGCCGGCGCGGCCGACGGCTCCGACGACTCGAAGACGTCGGCGGCTCCCCGGCCCGCCCCGACCGTCACGGTGACCGCGACCGCGACCGTCACCGCCGCGCCGAAGCCGGCGCCGACCGTGACCGTGACGGCCACGAAGACCGTGACCGTCACCGCCCCGGCCCCGGCTCCCGCCGAGAGCGACGCCGACGTCAGCGACGACAGCGGATCGGACAGCGGCGGCTCCGGCTCGGGCGGCGGCTCCGCGTACTACTCCAACTGCTCGGAGGCCCGCGCGGCGGGCGCGGCACCCCTCTACCGCGGCGAACCGGGCTACGCCGGGCACCTCGACCGCGACAGCGACGGCGTCGCCTGCGAGTGACGGCCCGGGGCCTTCCGGACGGGCCCGGCGGCGGCTACCCGACCGGCAGCCGCGCGCACTGGCGGCACGCGCGGGCCGACGACGCCACCGCCACGTGCGACATCGCCGCCAGCGCGGCCGCCAGGGCCGTCAGGGGCCACTGGGTGGCCAGGGCCGAGGTCGCGGTGAGGGTGAGGGCGGCCAGGCCGATCGCCGTGGCCGCCTCGCTCTTCCCCCGCTGCGCCACGCGCGAGCGGGCCCCCGGCGGGGAGGCGGCGGACGCCACGGCCGCGCTGCTGCACCGGATATGCCGCGGCTACGCCGTCGTCGGCGTGGCCGTCCCCGCCTTCGGCGTCGCCACCGGGGCGCAGCTCGGCGTGCTCACCGACGCGTGGCTGGTGGCGTCCGTCGCGCTGACCGCGGCCGCCGCGGGCGTCCTCGCGCTGGCGATCCTGCCCCGGCAGCGGCTGCTGCTCGCCGGGGACGGGCAGCCCGGCCGGGCGGCGGCCCGGCTCAGCATGCTCACCGGCGTCTTCAACCTGCTGTGGGCGGTCGTCGTGGTCCTGATGATCGTCCGGCCCGGCTCGACCACGGGAGCGTGAACCCGGTGCGTACGCTGCGGATCGCCGCCGCCGTCGAGGCCGTCTCCCTCATTGTCCTGCTGCTCAACCTCGCCACCGTGCACGCGCGGGCCGTCAGCACGCTCGTCGGGCCGCTGCACGGCGCCGCCTACCTCGCCACCATCGCGGCCACCGCGTCCGCCACCGCCTCCACGGCCGCCCGCCGGCGCGCCGCCGTCCCGGGAGTCGGCGGGCTGCTCGCCCTGCGGCGGCTGGGCGGGCGAGGGGACGGGGGCTGAGCGGGCGGGGCACGGCGCGGTTCGCCGACGGGGGCCACAGCGCGTCAACGTTAAGCGGAGGTTAGATCTCAAACCTCCCGCTTGTCGGGAACTCCCGCCACGGTGAGTCTGCGATAACAGGGAGTGACACGGAGCCTTCCGTCCGGCTCCGTGTCCGCCCCGCTCCCGTCCCCGATCCCCGAGGAGACGCCCGGTGACCTCCACGCCGCACTCCGGCCCCGCGCCCGGCGCGCCCACCCAGGCGGCGCCCGCCCAGGCGGCGCCCGCGCGCAACCCCTGGAAGGCGCTGATCGGGGGTTCGATCGGCAATCTGGTCGAGTGGTACGACTGGTTCGTCTACTCCAGCTTCGCCGTCTACTTCGCCTCCGCCTTCTTCCCCAAGGGCAACCCCACCGCCCAGCTGCTCAACACCATGGGCATCTTCGCCGTCGGCTTCCTCATGCGCCCGGTCGGCGGCTGGCTGCTGGGGCGGCTGAGCGACCGTAAGGGCCGCAAGGCGGCGCTCACCACGACCGTCACCCTCATGTCCGGCAGCGCCCTGATGATCGCCGTCGCCCCGACGTACGGGCAGGTCGGCTACTTCGGCGCGGTCGTGCTGCTGCTCGCCCGGATGCTCCAGGGCGTCTCCGTGGGCGGCGAGTACGCGGCCAGCGCCACCTACCTCACCGAGGCCTCGGCCCCGGGCCGCCGCGGGTTCTCCTCCAGCTTCCAGTACGTGTCGATGACGCTCGGCCAGCTGTGCGGGCTGGGCCTCCAGCTGATCCTCCAGCACACGATGTCGGAGCACGCGCTGGACTCCTGGGGCTGGCGGATCCCGTTCCTGGTGGGCGCGGCGGGCGCCGCCTGCGTGTTCTACCTGCGGCGCAACCTGCTGGAGACCGAGGTGTACGAGGCGGAGACCGCCGCTTCGGGTACGCCCGCGGCCGAGCGGGGCACGCTGCGCGCCCTGGCCCCGTACCGCCGGGAGCTGGTGCTGGTGCTCGCCCTGACCATGGGCGGGACTGTCGCCTATTACACGTACACAACCTATCTGACCAAATATCTTCACAACACGGCGGGGATGAGCAAGGAGGACGCCACCCTGGTCAGCTTCTGCGCGCTGGCGGTCTTCATGCTGCTGCAACCGCTCGGCGGGCTGCTGTCGGACCGCATCGGCCGCCGCCCGCTGCTGATCGCCTTCGGCTTCGGCGCGACGTTCGGCAGCGTGCCGCTGATGACCGCGCTCGGGCACGTGTCCGGCTTCGGGGCCGCGTTCCTGCTGATGCTGACCGGTCTTGTCGTCGTCACCGGCTACACCTCGATCAACGCCGTCGTGAAGGCCGAGCTGTTCCCCACCCACGTACGCGGGCTGGGCGTCGCGCTGCCGTACGCGTGCGCGCTGGCCGTGTTCGGCGGTACGGCGGAGTACGTCGCCCTGTGGTTCAAGAAGGGCGGCATCGAGTCGGGCTACTACTGGTACGTGTCCGGCTGCGCCGCCGTGTCCCTGGTCGTCTACCTGACCATGCGGGAGACTCGGCACGTGGCCCTCTCGCGGACCGCCGCGCCGGAGACGCCCGGTGCGCGGGAGCCGGGCGAGGCCGCCGCGGGCCCGGCGGCCGGGGCACAGGAGCGGGAGCGGGCCGCGCGGACGTGAGCCCCTGTCCCCGGTGGCCGGGGGCCGGGGGTCGGTGGCCGGGGCCGGGAGCCGGGGTCGGTGCGGGCGCGCGCCGGGCAGGGCCGGGCAGGACCGGGGAGGGCGGGGAGGGCGCATGCGGGTGCTGCTGGTCGAGGACGACGACCGGCTGGCCGACGTCCTGGCCAGGGCCCTGGCCCTGCGCGGCCACCCGGTGCGGCGCGCCACCCGCGCCGACGACGCGCTGCGGCTGAAGACCGGCGTCGACTTCGTGCTCCTCGACCTCGGCCTGCCCGACCTCGACGGCCTGGAACTGCTGCGGCGGCTGCGGCGGGTGTCCGACCTGCCGGTCATCGTGGTGACCGCCCGCGCGGACGAGGGGACCGTCCTCCAGGGCCTGCGGTCCGGCGCCGACGACTACCTCGTCAAACCCTTCCGGATCGCCGAACTGCTGGCCCGTATGGACGCCGTCGCCCGCCGCGCGCGTGCCCGGCCCGACGCCGGTACGGGCGCGGCCGACGCCGTACGGGTCGGGGACGTGGCGATCGATCTGCGCACGCGCGAGGTGACCGTCGCCGGGCGGCCGGTGGCGCTGACCCGGCGCGAGTTCGACGTGCTGGCGCTGCTGGCCCGCGACCCGGGCGCGGTGCGCGGCCGGGAGGAGATCCTGGACGCGGTGTGGGGCGACGCCTACCTGGCCGTCTCCCGCTCGCTGGACGTGCATATCGCGCAGATCCGCGCCAAGACCGGTCGGCCGGGGCTGGTCCTGACCCTGCGCGGCACCGGCTACCGGCTGGGCGACGGGCGCTGATGCGCCGCCGCCTGTACCTGACGTACCTGGTCCTGATCGGCGCCCTGCTGCTCGCGCTCGCCGTGCCGCTGGGCCTCGCGTACGCCCAGAAGCGCACGAACGAGCTGCTGCTCGACCGGCGCGCGGACGCCACCCGGTTCGCCGAGCTGACGGACCAGGCGGTGCGGGAGGGGGAGCCGGCGGAGGGCGGGGACGGGGACGGGGGCGCGGGGGCGGGCGGGGGCGCTGATCCGCCGGGGCTCGGTGCGTCGGCGGCCGCCGGGACCTCCGACCTCGCCGCCGAGGCCCTGCGCTACGCCACGCTCTACGGCGCCGGTCTCCAGGTCCGCGACGGCGCCGGGTCCGTGCTGGTCACGGCCGGCGGCCACCTCGGCGGGCGGCGGGCGGCGGCCGAGGTGCGCCGGGCGCTGGCGGGGCGCACCACCGCGCGCCTGCCGCTGGTCACGCCGTTCGGGCCGCGGCACGCGGTGGTGGCCGAACCCGCCGGGCGGGACGCCCAGGTGATCGGCACGGTGCTGCTGGTGGCCCCGACCCGCGCGGCCCGCCGGGACATCGCCCTGGTCTGGCTCGCGCTGGGGGCGGGCGCGGCGGCCGCGTTCGCCGGTGCGGCGTTCGCCGCGCGCGCCCTCGCCCGCTGGACGCTGCGGCCCGTCGCCGAACTGGACGCGGCGACCGAGGCGCTGGCCGCCGGGCAATTGCACGCGCGGGCGCCGGTCAGCGGGCGCGGGCCGTCCGAACTGCGCCGCCTGGAGCAGCGGTTCAACGCCATGGCCGACGTGGTCGCCGCCGCCCTCGACCGGCAGCGCGCCTTCGTCGCCGACGCCTCCCACGAACTGCGCACGCCGCTCGCGGTCCTGTCGCTTCGGCTGGAAAACCTGCAACCGGAACTGAGGTCCCCCGACTCCGAGGAGTACGCACGGGCACTGGAGGAGATCGACCGGCTCGGCGCCCTGCTGGACGACCTGCTGGCGCTGGCCCGGATCGAGTCGGCGGCGCAGGTCGCGGCCGGACCGGTGGACGTGGTGGGGGAGTTGCGGCCTCGGCTGGAGGCGTGGGCGGAGGTGGCGGCGGCGGGCGGGGTGGAGCTGGCGGCGGGGCTGCCGGAGCGGCTGACGGTATTTTGTATATTGGATACAGTCGGCCGGATAGCGGATATCGCGCTCGACAACGCCGTCAAGTTCGTGCCGCGCGGCGGGCACGTGGGCGTCACGCTGTCCCGCGCGGGCGGCGAGGCCGTGCTACGCGTGGCCGACGACGGCCCCGGCCTGGCGCCGGACGAGCGCGCCGCCGCCCGCGGCCGGTTCTGGCGCTCTCCTCGCCACTCCAACACCGAGGGCAGCGGACTCGGCCTGGCCATCGCCGACGAGCTGGCCCGGGCCGCCGGCGGCACCCTCGCCCTGCTGCCCGCCGAGCCGCACGGCCTCGTCGTCGAACTCCGCCTGCCGCTGGGGGATTCGGCGGACGGTGGGCGCTGAGCTTTCCGGCGTGCCGGGCCTCCGGGCGTTCCGGGGCGTCCCGGTCGGGGCGCGGCCGCCGTACGGGGTGGCGCCGTACGGGCCGCCGGTCAGCCGTACGTGGCCCGGTAGTAGCGGACCGCGCCCGGGTGCAGCGGGACCGTGCCGGTGCCGATCGCGTACCGCTGGTCCAGGTAGCCGCCCGGCACCTCCGGCCCGGGCAGCCGGTCGCGGGCGTCGAACATCACGCGCGTGACCGTGTACGCCACCCGCGCGGGCAGGTCGCGGCGCGCCACCAGGTAGCTGGGCACGCCGACCGTGGGCACCTCGCTGGGCAGCCGGTAGGTGCGCGCGGCCACCGACACCGCGACGTACGGCGGCCCGTACCGTCTGCGCAGCGCGCGGGCGAAGCCCTCCAGCGGCACCAGGCGCACCGGCGTGCGCGCGGCCAGCCGGGAGATGGCGGCCGTGGGGATGGTGCCGCACCAGAAAATGGCGTCCACCTCGCCGCGCCGCAGCGCCTCCGCGGACTCGTCCAGGCCCAGCCGCAGGGCCCGTACCGGCCGCGCCAGGCCCGCCTCGGCCAGCACCCGGCCGGCGACGACCGCGGTCCCCGAGCCCTCCGCCCCGACCGCGACCCGGCGGCCCGCCAGGTCCGTCACCCGGCGGACGCGGGAGGCCGCGAGCACCACCAGGAGGGTGTAGTTGAGGTAGATCCGCGCCAGCGCCGTGACCGGCAGCGGGGCGGGGAAGCCGCCGCGGCCCGCGGCCGCGTCCGCGGCGCTGTCGCCGAGGGAGAGGCCGAGGTGGGCGGCACCGGTGCCGAGCAGGCGCAGGTTCGCCACACTCGCGGAGGTGTGCAGGACCCGTACGGACAGGCCGTTCGCGCGCCGGTCCACCTCCCGCGCCAGCCGCTCGCCGAACCGCGCGAACGGCCCGCCCGCCGGCCCGCTCGCCAGCGTGAGCCGCCGCTCGCCGTCCGGCCCGGAGCCGTCCGCGCAGCCCTGGGCGGCGGCCAGCGCGGCCAGCGGCGGGAGGGCGGCGGCCAGGCGGAGCGCGGCGCGGCGGCCGGGAGCGGGAGCGGCGAAGGAGGCGGGGGCGGCGAAGGGGGCGGGAGTGGGCCCCGGGGCGGTCATGCCGGGGGTTCGGGGCCGATGATCTCGCGCAGCCGGTCCACCGCGTGGTCGCGGTGCCGGTCGAGCCAGCGCACGGCGGCGTCCGCGACGCCGAACTCCAGCGCGTCGATCACCTCGCGGTGTTCGTGGACGACGCGCTCGCGGTTGTCGGACTCGACGTAGTACAGCGACCGGTAGGCGTCCGTGGTGTCCCACAGCGTGCCGATCAGCCGGACCAGCCGGGGCAGCCCGGACGCCTCGATGAGCGAGAAGTGGAAGCGGCGGTTGGCGGCGGTCATGGCCGGGATGTCCTCCGCACGGGCGGCCTGTTCGACCTCCGCCTGGGCCGCCTCCATCGCGCGCAGCAGCGTGGCGCGGAGCCCGGCGTCGTCGGCCATACGGGCGAACGCCGCGCGCACCGCCTCCTCCTCCAGCAGCTGCCGGATGCGGTAGATCTCCCGCAGGTCGGCCAGGGACAGCTCGGTGACGAAGTAGCCGCGGTGCGCGTGGTGGGCGACCAAACCCTCGGCCTCCAGCATCTTCAGCGCCTCGCGCAACGGCACCCGGCTGACGGTCAGCCGCTCGGCCAGCGCCACCTGCCGGATCGGCGCGCCCGGCCGCAGCTCCCCGCTGGTGATGGCGCGCCGCAGCTCGCCCAGGACGAACTGCTGAGCGGTCGGTGGCCGCCGCCTCGCCGCAGCGCTGCCCATCTCCTGCCACCTCTCTTGTCTTGCCTCGGCCGGGCCCGGCGTGCGGGGCCGACTGGGTCATCTTCCTACGTGGGGGCGTCGGACGCACCGGCCCGGCCCGTACCGTCGTCACGTTCGGCCGGTTCGGCGCGTTCCCGCGGTCCGGCGCCTTCAGTCGGATAGGGGAATCCGGACGGATCGGCGGCGGGCAGGCCGAGTTCGGCGAGTACGGCCTCGGTGTCCTCGCCGAGCCGCGGCGGCGCGGTGCGGTAGGCGGGCGGGGTGGCGCTCAGCCGGACGGGGTGGGCGACCTGCTCGGACGGCGCCGGGCGGCGGGGGTCGTGGACGGTGACCCGGGGGTCGAGGCCGAGCCGGTCGGCGAAGTCGAAGGCCCCGGCGATGTCGTTGATCGGGCCGCAGGGCACCCCGGCCGCGGACAGCTCGTGGAACCACTCGTCGGCGGTCCGCTCCGCCAGCAGTGCGGACAGCACCTCCAGGAGTTCGGCGCGGTGGGCGACGCGGGCGGCGTTGGTGGCGTAGCGGGGGTCGTCGGCCAGCTCCGGGCGGCCCAGCTGTCCGGCCAGCGCCCGGAACTGCCGGTCGTTGCCCACCGCGAGCGCCAGCGGCCGGTCGGCGGCGTCCAGCACCTCGTACGGAACGATGCTGGGGTGCCCGTTGCCCATCGCGCGCGGCACCATCCCGGCGCCCAGGTAGCCCGCCGACTGGTTGGTGAGCGCGGACAGCAGCGAGGTCAGCAGCGCGACCTCCACCCGCTGGCCCTCACCGGTGCGCTCGCGGTGGCGCAGCGCGGCGAGCACGCCGAGGCCCGCGTGCAGGCCGGTGATCACGTCGACCACCGCGACCCCGGTCTTGGTGCCCTGGCCGCCCGGCTCGCCGGTCATGCTCATCAGCCCGCCCGTGGCCTGGGCGAGCAGGTCGTAGCCGGGCAGGCGGGCGCCCTCGACGGCGCCGAAGCCGGTGATCGAGCAGTAGACCAGGCCGGGGTGGTCCGCGCGCAGCTCCTCGTACCCGAACCCGAGGCGGTCCATGGTGCCGGGCCGGAAGTTCTCCACCAGCACGTCGGCGCGGGCGACGATCGCGCGGGCGGTGGCCCGGTCGCGCTCGTCGCGCAGGTCGAGGGCGATGGAGCGCTTGTTGCGGTTGACGCCGAGGAAGTACGTGGCCTCGCCGGAGACGAAGGGCGGGCCCCAGGAGCGGGTGTCGTCGCCGGTCCCGGGCCGCTCTATCTTGATGACGTCGGCGCCGAGGTCGGCCAGCAGCATGGTCATGTACGGGCCCGCCAGCACCCGGCTGAAGTCGGCGACGACGACGCCGGACAGGGCGCCGGGGGTCAGGCCGGTGCCGTCCGGGTCCGGCTGGTCGGGTCGCATCCGGCTTCTCCCTCCGCCGCCCCTCGGACACCGCCCCCGGGGATCTTCGCTGGCTCTGCTGGGAACCTATGCAGGAGGGCGGCGGATAATCAATACTGGATACTGGATTTTGGATCCAATATCCATCATCCACCCGAGGGGCCGTCTACGCACCCCCTCACCACTCACCCCGACCGCCCGCCACCCCCACCGCCCGCCACCCGCGCGAGGCCGGCCCAGCCCGGAGGCCCGGAATGACGTCGTCGCCCGTCCACCCCTTCGACCTGCTCGCCATCGACGGCCTGCTCACCGACGAGGAGCGCGCGATCCGCGACACCGTGCGGGCCGTGGGCGACCGCGAGCTGCGCCCGCACGTCGCCGAGTGGTTCGAGCAGGGCGCCATCCCCGCCCGCGACCTCGCCCGCCGCCTCGGCAAGACCGGCGTGCTCGGCATGCACCTGACGGGCTACGGCTGCGCGGGCACCAGCGCCGTGTCCTACGGCCTGGCCTGCCTGGAGTTGGAAGCCGTCGACTCCGGCCTGCGCAGCCTGGTGTCCGTCCAGGGCTCCCTCGCGATGTACGCGATCTGGAAGTACGGCTCCGAGGAGCAGAAGCAGGAGTGGCTGCCGGGCATGGCGGCCGGCGAGAAGATCGGCTGCTTCGGCCTCACCGAGCCCGACGCGGGCTCCGACCCCGGCTCCATGCGCACCACCGCCCGGCGCGACGGCTCCGACTGGGTGCTCAACGGCACCAAGATGTGGATCACCAACGGCTCGGTGGCCGACATCGCCGTCGTGTGGGCCCGCACCGACGAGGGCGTCCGCGGCTTCCTGGTCCCCGCGGGCACCCCCGGCTTCACCGCCCCCGAGATCAAGCGCAAGCTCTCCCTGCGGGCCAGCGTCACCAGCGAACTGGTCCTCGACGACGTCCGGCTGCCCGCCGACGCGCAACTCCCCCAGGCCCGCGGCCTGTCCGGCCCGCTCGGCTGCCTCAACGAGGCCCGGTTCGGCATCGTCTTCGGCGCGATCGGCGCCGCCCGGGACTGCCTGGAGACCGCCATCGCGTACGCCCGGGACCGCACGGTCTTCGCCCGCTCCCTCGCCTCGTACCAGCTCACCCAGGCGAAGCTCGCCGACATGGCCCTCGAACTCGGCAAGGGCATGCTCCTCGCCCTGCACCTGGGCCGCCTGAAGGACGCCGGCCACCTCGCGCCCGAGCAGGTCAGCGTGGGCAAGCTCAACAACGTGCGGGAGGCCATCGACATCGCCCGCCAGTGCCGCACCATCCTGGGCGCGAACGGCGTCACGCTGGAGTACCCGGTGCTGCGGCACGCCAACAACCTGGAGTCGGTGCTGACGTACGAGGGCACCAGCGAGGTGCACACCCTGGTCATCGGCAAGGCCCTCACCGGGGAGGGCGCCTTCCGCTGACCGTCCGGGCTCGGGCGTCGGCGCGGGGTGGGGCCGCCTCAGCCAAACGCGACGGCGCGGAAGGTGTTGCGGATGTCGGTCAGGGGTTGGCGGTCGCGGGTGTAGTAGAGCTTGTTGGTCAGGAGCACGGCCCAGCGTCCCCGTCGGGGTGAGATCCACATGCCGGTGCCGGTGAAGCCGTAGTGGACCCAGATGTCGTCGGCCGGGGCGGTGCCGGGGGCGGGATGCCAGAACAGGCCGCGTGCGGGTTCCAGGGTGCCGGTCTGGACGGTCAGCGACTCCCTGGTCCAGGCGGGGCCGAATCCGGCCCGCTCCGGGGCGGTGGTGGTGTTCAGCATGTGGCGCAGGAAGGCGGCGAGGTCGTCGAGGACGGTGAAGGCTCCGGCGATGCCGCACACTCCGCCCAGGAGCCGGGCGGAGAAGTCGTGGGCGGTGCCCTTGAGGTGGGTGTCGGTGTCCTGGTCCAGTTCGGTCGGGGCGCAGCGTGCGGCGATCTCGGGCGGCAGTGGTCCGTAGCGGGTGGTGTTCATGCCCAGGGGCTGCCAGGTGCGTTCCGTGGAGAGTCGGTCGAGGCTCTGGCCGGAGAGGTGTTCGGCGAGGTAGCCGAGGATGAGGGCGGCGCGGTCGGTGTACTCGACGGCCTGGCCGGGCGGTCGGTGCAGGGCTTCGTGGAGGACGCCGTCGCGGATGTCCCGCGGGTCGGTGCCGTACAGGTTTTTGAGTTGGGCGCGCAGCGGGACGCCGGCGGTGTGGGTCAGCAGGCGGCGGGCGGTCACCGCGGCCAGCGGGTGGCCTTCGGTCTCGGGCCAGAAGGTGCCGAGCGGCGCGTCGAGGTCGAGTTTGCCCTGCTCCCACAGGGTGCCGATGGAGGACCATACGGCGAGGATCTTGGTGAGGCTGGCGGCGTCGAAGACGGTGTCGCGCCGCATCGGGACGTCCGGCTCGTCGGGGTCGAGGGCTCCGGTGGCGCCGTGGGCGCGGGTTGCGGTGGCGTCGCCGACGGCCCATACGGCGCCGGGGTAGACCTTGTCGCGGACACCTTCGCTGAGGAGCTGGTGGATGCGGTCGGTGCGGTACGTCATGGTCTCCCTGTTCGCTGTGGGCGGCCCGCCGGGTCAGCGTAGTGACGCGGGCGGTGGTGGGGTGGGCAGCGGCGTGTCGGACGTCGGCTGCGGGACGGGGTGCTTCGTCTCGCGGGGTCTGTCTGCCGGGGTGGCGGTCACGGGCGCCAGGTTCGTGGGCCTGTTCGGGTGAGCTGGTGGCCGAGGTCGGTGAGGGCCTGGGCGGTCGCCGAGAGCGGGTAGCGGGCGGCGTTCGCGTGACCCGCCTGCCGTAGGGCGGCGAGCAGTCCGGGGGTGGTGCGTAACCGGTCCAGGTCGCGGGCGAGGGCGGCCGGGCGGGTGAAGTCGGTGGCCGTACCGGATGCGGCGAGGGTTTCGCTGAGGCCGGGTACGGGTTGGTAGAGGACGGGCAGGCCGCAGGCTTGGGCTTCCAGGGCCACCAGGCCCATGGCTTCCAGGGTGGTGGAGGGCACGACGAGTACGTCGTGTTCGGTGAACGCCTTCCACAGCCGGGGGCGGCTCAGCCAGCCGAGGTAGCGGGCCCGTACGCCGGTGCGCCGCAGCAGCGGGGCCAGCGCGTGGAACTGGTTTCCGGGGGCGGCGACGCCCAGTTCGACGCCCTGGACGAGGGCGAGGCTTTTGATCAGGGCCTCGGCGCCCTTCTCGGCGGTCAGCCTTCCGGCGTACAGCAGCCGCAGGTGGCTGGGCGAGGTGCGGGTGGTTCGGGGCGGCGGGTCGGTGAGCAGGCGGTCGGGGATGCCCCAGGGGATGCGGGTGATCTTTCGGTGGTCGGTGCGCGGGGCGAGCCCGAGGAGGCGGTCGGCCATCGCGCCGGTGGGTACCACGATGGCGTCCGTTGCCCTCGCCGTCTCGCGCAGGACCTGGAGCTGGTCGGGGTGTGCCTCGGCGAAGAGCAGGTCGGTGCCGTGGACCAGGGCGATCCTGGGGTGTGCGGGCAGGGCCCGCATCAGTGCCGGGGCGGCGCCGAAGGCGAGGTGCTGGAGGTGCAGGACGCCGATCCGGGCCGGGTCGATGGCGGCCGCGAGGGCCCTGCGCAGGGCCGTGACGTACCGGCCGAACGCGGGGCCCGCCAGGCACTTCCCGCGGGCGGGGAGGAGGCCGAGCCCGGCCGGGAGGCGGGGCCGGGGCCTCGCGGGGGCGAGCATGAAGGCGTGCGCGGGGATCAGGGGCGGGGCGCCGGTGTAGAGGTCGAGGAAGAGTTCGACGCTGCCGCCGGGGCTGCCCGCGGGCAGGTCCAGGAAGGTGGCGGCCAGCGGCCCGGGGACGGGGCTCACCATGGGGCTCACGAGCGGCCTCCTGTGATCTCTTCGTAGGGGCTGATCTCTTCGTAGAGGCGGGAGATGCCGATGCCGTCCGTGGCCGCGTACTTGCCGCGCTGTCGCTGGTAGCTGGCCGGGGCGCCGAAGGCGGTGAGGAAGACCAGCTTGCCGAAGGTCATGCCCGGATAGACGCGTACCGGCCGGGCGGCGCGGATCTCCAGGGTCCAGCGGATCGCGTGGCCCTGGTGCCCTAGCGGCGCGGAGACGTGGACCCAGATGCCCAGGGAGCCGGTGGTGCGGTCGCCGTTGAGCAGTTGCGCGTATGTCTCCGAGCAGGTCTGCTCCAGCGTGGCGCCGAGGTAGAGCACGCCGGGCTGGAGGACGAACCCGTCGGCGGGGAGGGGGCGTTCGGCGTACGGGGTGGGGGCGGCGGCATCCAGGTCGCCCTCGCAGACGCGGAGCGTGTCGCCGAGCCGCCAGTCGTAGGCGTTCGGGGAGAGGCGGGCGGGGTCGTACGGGTCGATGGTGATCTCGCCGGTCTGGATGGCCGCGGCGATGGCGGGGCCGGTGAGGATCACGAGGCGACCGCCCGGACACGTGCCGCGTCCTGCCAGTATCGGGAGGGCTGCGGGCCCGCGGAGGCTTGGTACTTGCCCGCGTAAAGCTCGACGGCGCCGGTGGAGACGAAGAACATGACCTGCCCGATCCGCATGCCCGCGTACACCCGCAACGGCCGGACCGGGGAGAGCATCAGCGTCCACTGCCCGTGGAAGCCGAGGTCGCCGATGGGCGCCGTGATCTCCACGAACAGCCCCAGTCGACCGACGGAGGAGCGGCCGAACAGCATCGGTACGAAGCTGTCGGAGCCGACCTGCTCGATCGTGTGGCCCAGGTACAGCTCGCCGGGCTGGAGCACGTACCCGTGGGTGCCGATCTCTTCGGTGTGGGTGGGGTTGGGCTGGTGGGCGTCGATGACCCGGGCGGTGTAGGTCAGCAGGGTGGGGCCGAGGCGGACGTTGTAGCTGTTGGGGTTGACCTGCTCGGGGTCGAAGGGGGTGATCGTCAGGCGTCCGTCGTGGGCGGCGGCGGTGATCTCGGGGCCGGTCAGGATCATCGGACACCTTCTTCGGGCTCGTCGGGCGGCGGGGTGGTGAGGGCGCGGCGGACGGCTTGGCCGAGCCCGGCGCGTGGGGTTCCCCCTGGCCGAGCGGTGCCAGGAGTTTGGGTCCGACCACTTCCGCTGAGGTAGGTGTCGGCGAGGTAGTCCGTGGTCAGTACGGACCGGACCTCCTTCGGCAGTGGCCGGGGCGCGATGGACAGGGGGCCGACCTGCCTGGCCAGGTGGGTCACGAAGGCGTGCGGATCTGCCGCGTACGCGCCGGGGAGGCGGGCGTGGACGAGCTGGTTGTCGAAGGGCTCGATGGCCAGTAGGTCGGAGAGGGTGAGCTGGTCGCCGAGTGGTGCGGGCCGCAGGGCGGTCTCGTTGAGGATCACCCCGTCGGTGCAGCACTCGGTGTGGAGCCGGTCGGTGATCTCCCGGAGGAGCCGGTGGCGGTCCAGCTCGGCGTTCCGGTAGGGCTCGTGTACGGGGCCGAGACGGGCGGCGAGCGTCCTGCCGACGTGGTCGATCTTTTCCGCGAGGAGGCTGAGTTCGTCCGGGAGGCGGCTGCCGCTGGGGAAGCACGCGCTGCGGGCGGCCCAGCCGTTCCCGACCGGCTCGGCGGTGGCGTACCCGACGCCGAGTTCGCGTCCCTTGACCACGAGCGTGTCGCCGACGCGCACGGGGCCGCAGGCGTCGGCGTGGCAGTGCCCGGAGAAGATGACGTCCGCGAACGGGCAGGCGGCGGCCAGCTTCAGGTCCTCGGCGAAGCCGGAGTGGGACAGCACGACCCAGGCGTCCGCGCGGTGGTGGTGTTCCAGCAGCACTTCGCGCAGGGCCTGGACAGGGTCGGTGACACGGTGTCCCACGCGCTGCCCGACGGGGATCGAGCGGAACGCGCGCGGGCTGATCACGGCCGTGACGGCGACTCGTCGGCCGCCGACGAGCGTGACGCGTACGCGGTCGAAGAGCGGCTTGCCGGTGTCGTCGGCCGCGTTGGCGCACACGGTCATCTCGCGCAGCCCCGGCTCGAAGTGGTGCGGCCAGCCGTGGTTTCCCGGCGCGAGCAGGTCGTACAGGCCCGTGAGGACCTCGCGCTCAATCCGCCCCTGGCCGATGCGGTAGTAGCCGCTGCCCTCGAAGAAGTCGCCGCAGTCCACGACCAGGCTGTGAGCTCTGGCGGCGTGGAGGTGGGCGAGCATGGGTGCGGACGAGCCGAAGGCGGAGTGGACATCGGTGGTGGCGGTGATCTGCCGGAGCCTGCGGCTCATGGGGTGACCTCGCAGATGTCGGCGCCCAGGGCGTGGAGCTTGACGGGCAGGTCGGCGTGGCCGCGCCGGAGCTGGTCGAGGCCGCCGAGGGTGGTGACGCCGCGAGCGGTGAGTCCGGCGACGAGCAGGGCCGAACCCGTACGGATGTCGGTGGCCTCCACTCCGGCGCCGGTCAGCCGCTGCGGGCCGGTGAGGCGGCACTGGGTCGGCGAGAGCGTATGGATCTCGGCTCCGAGGCGGGCGAACTGGGGCAGCAGGTTGCCGTGCCGACCGGGGTTGATGGCGTCGGCGAACAAGTGGGTGCCGGGGTATCCGAGGGCGAGGGCCATCAGCGGTGGCTCGAAGTCGGCGTCCAGGCCGCCGGGAGCCAGGGAGGCGATGGCCCGCAGTGGCCGCCCGGTGGGCATGGTGTCGCGGGCCTGGACGCTGATCCCGTCCTCCTCGGTGCCGACGGGTACGCCGAGCCAGCGCAGGGCGGTGACCAGAGGCGCGACGTCTTCGCCGCGCACGCCGCGGATACGCGCGTCGCCGCCGGTCGCCGCGACCGCGCAGGCCAGCGTGGCCGCCTCGACCTTGTCGCCCGGCACCTGCCAGGCGACGGGCTCCTCCAGGACGGACGGCGGCGGAGCGAGGGCCAGGACCTGCTCGCTGACCCGGCACTGCCACCCGGCCGCCCGTAACGCCTGCACGACGCTGAGCACTTCGGGTGAGAGATTGGGCTGGCCCAGCCGCAGCGGCCGTCCGGCGACGGCGGCACGCAGGACAGCGGCGACGCTCGCTCCCCGGGACCGGAAGGGCAGCACGATCGACACCGGCCCGCTCCGGCCCACGGCGGCTTCCACGCGATAGCCGTGGTCGTCGACGACCGTGCGGTCACCGAAGCCCTCGTAGACCTTGAAGTGCTGCTCCATCCCGCGTTCCCCGATCCGGCAGCCGCCCGGCCAGGGCAGCCGGGCCCACCCGTACGCGCCCAGCAGGGCGGGCACGAGGTAGTACGACGCCCGGATGCGTGCGGCGACCTCGGGGTCGGGCTCCGGACGTGACGCGCCGCTCGGCGAGATCACCGTGGCGTGCGGCTCCCCGACGGACCGTGTCGCGTGCCAGCCAGCCTGCTGAAGCAGGGTGAGCATCGTCTCGACATCCGTGTTGGCCGGGACGTTGGCGAGGTGCACCGGGCGGTGCAGCGCCGCGGCGGCGGCCAGCAGGGGCAGGGCCGCGTTCTTGGAGCCGTCGACGGTCACGGATCCGGCGAGGGGGTTGCCGGGGCGGACGGCGACCACTTCAGCAGCGACTGGGGGAATCCGTACGGCGGTCAAATGTCAACTCCTCTGCGAGGGGATGTTCTGCGCGGGCGAGAGCGAGGCGTCGATCGCGAATTCGGCCCAGCACCGCTTACCGGACGGTGTGGGATCGAATCCGTGGCGATCGGCGAGTGCGGCGACGAGGAACAGGCCGCGTCCGCTCACCGCCTCGGTGTCGGGCAGGCCGACCCGCGGGAGGACGGAACCGGCGTCCGTCACCTCGATCCGCAGACCGTCGTCACTGAGGCGGGCGCCGACCCAGATCGGCCCGTCCCCGGCGTGCAGTACGGCGTTCGCGATCAGCTCCGCGGCCACCAGCTCAGCCCTGTCCAGGAGTTCCGGACCGAAGGTGTTCCAGACCCGTAAAACGTCCGTGAGCTGGCGCCGCGCGGACACGGCGGCGGCGGGTGTGCCGGAGACGGGCAGACGGATCTGGTGCACTTCCACGAGTGGCCTCCTGGATCGGGGCGGCCACTCCACGCAACCTCTCCCAGGGCGAGCCGGGCCAGGACGTGTGCCGGGCCCGCATCATTCATGCAGGAGCTGCATCACGGCCGATCGCGTCTCCGTTACTGTCGGTTGGGCAGGCAGGATCGGCGACGGCGGGAGGAGCCGTGGCACAGATGGCCGAAGAGCGAAGCGAAGCGAGACGGATCGGCGAGGTGATCCGTCAGGCACGTCTCTTACAACGGCGTTCGCAGAAGGACGTCGCCGCCGCGCTGGGGTACCACCAGTCGAAGATGAGCCGCCTGGAAGGCGGGCGAGGCACTGAAGACGTCCGCGTGCTGCGCGAGGTCGCGCAGGTCCTGGGCATCCCGCCGCACCGCCTCGGTCTGGCCGCCGTTTCGGACGCCAGGCCCTCCGACTCCGAGACAGAGGACATGCACCGCCGTTCCTTCCTCGCCGCCGGCCTCGCCGCGCTCCCGGCACCGGCCACCCCCACCGCCGCACACCAGGACCTGGTCCGGGCCCTCCTCCCCGGGTCGGACCTCGCCGCCGCGGGTCCGGTGCCCGAGCCGGGAAATCTACGGAACCGGGTCACGGCCGTACGCCGCCTGTTCCACACCTGCGACTACGCGCGGCTGGAGCGCACACTGCCCGGACTGATCGGGCAGCTACGGCAGGCCATCGGCGACGAGCCCGGCTCCTCCGACCTGTCCGGACTGCTGGCTACGGCGTACCAGACCTCGGCGAGCCTGCTGCTCAAGCAGGGCGACCAGGGCAGCGTGTGGCTCGCGGTGGGCCGGGCCATGGCCGAGGCCGAGCGCTCCGGCGATCCTGTAGTCCTCGCCTCCAGTGTCCGCGTACACGCCCACGCCCTCGTCCGCGGCGGCCACCCCGCCCAGGCCGTCACCCTCGTCCGCCACACCGCCGACCGGCTCACGGGCTCGTACGACCAGCGCTCCCCGCACTACCTCGCGGCGCTCGGCCTGCTGCTCCTGCGCGGCTCCACCGCCGCCAGCAGGGGCGGCGACCGCTCCGCCAACCAGGACTTCCTCACCGAGGCCAAGGAGGTCGCCAGCCACGTCGCGCTCGACAGCCCCGGCGCCTGGGCCAGCTTCAGCCCGACGAACGTCGCCCTACACGAACTCAGCGCGGCGGTTGCCTTCGGGGACGCGGGCGTCGCCTTGGAGACCGCCCGCCCTCTCATGCGCCGACACATCCCCGTACCCGAGCGCCGTGCTGCCTTGTGGGTCGAGGCCGCCCGCGCCTACAGCCAGCAGGGCCGCCTGGCCGACGGCTACCAGGCGCTGCGCATCGCCGAGAGCTGCGCGGCCCAGGACATCCGCCGCCCAGCCGTCCGGGAACTGGTCGCCGACATGGCCGCCCGCGACCGCCGCCGCAGCCTGCCCGGACTGCACCACCTCAGCCGTCAACTGGGAGTCCCCGCGTGAGTGACCAGTCCGACCAGCTGCCCGGCAAGCCCTTCCTGTACGTCGTCGTGTGCGCGGCCGGGATCGCCGCCGACGTCGGCAGGCTGATCGCCGCCGCCCAGGAGGCGGGCTGGGACGTGGGCGTCGTCGCCACCCCGCAGGGGCTCGGCTTCATCGACGCGGCGGCCGTCGAGGAGCAGACCGGCTACCCCATCCGCTCGGCCTGGCGCCTGCCCGGCGACCCGCGCCCGCTGCCGCCGCCCGACGCCATCGCCGTCGCCCCGGCCACGTTCAACACGATCAACAAGTGGGCCGCGGGCATCTCCGACACCCTCGCTCTGGGAGTCGTGTGCGAGGCGTACGGCCTCGGCGTACCCGTAGCGGTCCTGCCGTACCTGAACGCCGCGCAGGCGGCCCACCCCGCCTACGGGGACAGCCTGGCGCGGCTGCGCGGCATGGGCGTCCTGATCGGCTCGTACGAACCCCACCAGCCCAAGGCCGGCGGCGGGGCCGACCGCTTCCGGTGGGAGGAGGCGCTGGACCTGCTCACCCCCAGGGTGGCGGGGCGGACGTAACGGGCCACGGGGACGCGCGGGTCAGCGCTGTCGTCGGTGCCGCGCGCGGGCCGCTGACAGGCCGGTGCGGAGGGTGCGGGTCACCGGGTGGGCCGGGCCCAGGGCGCGTTCGGCGGTGTCCAGGGCGCGCTCGTACAGCGGCAGGGCCAGACCCCCGCTCCCGGCCGCCGCGTGGGCTCCCGCCAGGCGGCCGCGGGCGAGCAGCGTCTCGGGGTGCTCCTCGCCGAGGAGGCTTCCGCGGTCGTCGGCGGACTGCTGGTAGAGCCGTACGGCCTGCCGCGGGTCACCGGCCGCCTGGTACGCCTCGGCGAGGTTGTCGCGGGCGGTGAGGGTGTCGGCGTGGTCGGGGCCGAGCAGGCGTTCGCGCTGCGCCAGGGTGCGGTCGTACAGGCGGACGGCCCGGGTCAGGTCGCCTGCCGCGCGGTAGGAGGCGGCCAGGTTGTCCCGGGTGACGAGCGTGTTGCGGTGGGTGGGGCCCAGGACGCGCTCGCTGGTGGCCAGGGTGTTCTCGTACAGCGGAATGGCCTGGTCGTGGTCGCTGTCGGAGGCGTACGCGTGGGCGAGGTTGTTGCGCGCGGCCAGGGTGTCGGGGTGCTGGCCGCCGAGGGTGGTCTCGCGGTCGGCCAGCGTGCGGCGCAGCAGTTCCAGCGCCGGGCCGCGCGCCCCGGCCGCCCGGTAGGCCGCCGCGAGGCTGCCGCGCGAGACGAGGGTGTCGGGGTGGACCTGGCCCAGGACGGTCTCGCGGGCGGCGAGCGTGCGCTCGTACACGGCGATGGCCCGGTTGAGGAACCCGGCCACGCGGTAGACGTCCGCCAGGTTGTTGCGCGCGGCCAGCGTCGGTACGCCGACGTCGCCGTGCACGCGGGCCGAGGAGTCCGCGGCGCGCTCGGCGTACGCGACGGCCAGGTTCAGGTGGCCCTGGCTGACCAGGAACTGCGAGGTCCGGTGCAGGACGTGGCAGATGTCCGCGCTGTCCTGGGCCGGGTCGGAGTGGTCTGTGTGGTCGGCGAGCGCGGCGATGTGCGGCAGCAGCGCGCGCCAGGTCGGCCAGTGCTCGGGGTGCGCGGGCGGGTTGCCGGGCGGCAGGGCGGCGCGCAGGGCGGTGGCGGCGGCGGCGCGGGCCCGGGTGACGGCGTCCGGGGTGCGGTACGGGTCGTCGGGGTCGGGGGTGCGGAGGATTTCCTGAAGGAGGGGGTGGACGGCGGCTGTGTCCCTGACGGTGCTGGTCAGGGCGTATCCGGCGCATTCGCGCAGGGTCGCGTCCACCGTCTGGGGGTCGTCCAGGCGGCGCAGCAGGTCGAGGGGGATGGCGTCCGGGCCGAACCAGGCCATGGCGCGCAACAGGCTGGGGGCGGGTGGCACAGGGGGGTCGAGGTCGTCCAGGACGGCGCGCACCACGGTCGCCACGGTGCCGCGTGGGTCCGCCGCGCGCCGGTCGCCGGTGAACTCGCCGTGGGGGACCCGGTGGTGCCGGAAGTACCGGCCCGCGTAGGTGAGGGCGAGCGGCAGGTCTCCCAGTTCCGCGGCGAGCCGCTGGGCGGCCCACCGCTCGTCGAACTGCCGTGGACCGGCGAGCTGGTGCAGGAGCGTGGCAGCCTCGGACCTCGGCAGGGGGTCCAGGTCCGTGGCGCGGAAGGTGGGGGCGCGCCAGCCGGGGCGCTGGGAGGTGACCAGGCAGTGGCCGCCGGGCAGCCAGGGCAGGTGCGGGGCCAAGTCCTCCGGGTCGCGGGCGTTGTCGAACACCAGCAGCCAGCCCCGGTGGGACTTGAGCCAGGCGACGGCCCACTCGGCCAGGGTCGCGCTGGGGACCGCCGCGGTGCCGGTCGCCGCGTTGAGCCGGGTGGCGAGCCGCGCCAGGGACTCCGTGATCGTCTCGGGGCTGCTCGCGTCGATCCACCAGGTCAGCTGGCGGCGCGACAGGTGCCGACGGGCGTGGTGCAGCGCCAGCGTGGTCTTGCCGACTCCGCTCCGGCCACATATGACATGGGCGACCGTCAACTCTTTGTCGGGCTGGCCCATGGCTCGTTCGAGTGCCGCCAGTTCGCTGTCGCGGCCGACGAACTCCCAGGGGGTCAGAAGCGGCAGGTTGTTCAGCAGCCGGGGCCCGGGCACGCGCTCCGGCAGCGGCAGGCCCGTACGCAGGCAGATCATGCCGACGTCCGGCGCGGGCCCCGCCGCCGACTCCGGCGGTCCGGCCGGGCGGCCCTGGTCCCACTCCCCCGGCGCCACCGTCGGCACCCGCGCGGGCATGCCGGGCTCGGCGGGCGAGGGTCCGGGGCGGGCGGTCCGTGGCAGGGCCGCCGGGCCGAGCGGCTTCGGCAGGCCGGTCGGGGCGGTCGGGGCTGCCGCGTCCGGCGCGGGGCCCGTACGGTCCGTACCGGCCGTACGCGGTTCGTCCGGTCGGGATCTGTCCGCACGCGCGGGCGCCTCCGGGTCCAGCACCGGGATCGCCGTACGGTTCAGCAGGCTCAGCGCCTCCTGGCTGACCAGCGCGAACGGCCGCTCCTCCGCGCCGGAGTACCGGTCCCCGGTGCCCGGGGCCACCCGCATCAGCGCCCGGAAGATGCGGGACGCCGAGCCCGCCCGTTCCTGGATCTCCCGCGAGACCTCCGTCAGCACCTCGGCGGTGGCCTGCGACTCCGCGCGTGGCAGCGTCGCCAGCAGTGCGGCGCGGGCGCCGGGCACGAAGTCGTACAGGCCCAGGTCCGCGTCGAGCGGGTACAGCAGGCCGCTGAGCAGCACCTCGGCCAGGTCGCTCGGCCGGGACGCGGGCAGCACGCGGCGGCGGATGAGCTGCATGACCGGCAGGGCGGGGACGGACACGGCCAGGTGGCCGGCGAGTTCGGCCGCGTACCGGGAGGCGACCGCGTGGAAGCGGCGCACGCGCTCGGTGACGGGCAGCTCCCGCTCGGCCGTCAGCGGTTCGGACGGCTGCCGGTGCCGGTCCTGGACGTAGGTGACGGCGGTGTCCCGGCCGTCGGTGCCCGAGGCGCTGACCAGCAGCGCCCAGTCGGCGAGCCAGTCGGCGGACGGCTCAAGGACCGGCACGGGCACGGCACCGGGCCGGGCACGGGCCCGCTCGTGGTGCGGGGTGAAGCGCAGCGCGGTGTTGGGGGTGCCCGGGCGGCCCGCGGCGGCGCGGCCGGGGACGGTGGGCGCGGCGGTGCGCCGCCACAGGCGTTCGGGCAGCGGCTGGAGGATGGCGGTGGGCCCGTTCGACGCCCACCGGTGCAGGGCGGGGCCGACCCGGCCCTCCCACCAGTGGGGACCCGAGCAGTCGCTCAGCACCAGCAGCGCGCGGCGGCCGGCCGGGTCGAGCAGGGCGGCCGGGTCGACGGCCGCGCCGTGCGGGGTGTGGCGCACGCCGACCGCGCCGCCGAGGTCCGCCAGGTGCCACAGCCGTACGTCCTGGAAGGCGCCCGTGCGCAGCAGGGCCTCGCGCAGCTCCCAGGCCAGCGGCTGCCAGACGCGCATGGCCGGGCCGGTGTCGAGGACCAGCGCCAGGCTCAGCCACCGCTCGCGCGAGGGGACGAGTACGGGGGCCCAGGGGCGCACGTCGGGGCGTTCGGCCGCGCGCGCGGCGGTGGCCGCCTCGTCCAGCACCAGGCGGCGGCGGGAGGCGACGCGGCGCTTCAGCGGCCGTAAGGCGCGCTGGATCTCCAGCGGGCGCCGCAGCATGGGCGCGGTGGGCACCCGCACGTCGCCCGCGTCCAGGTCGGGGTCCGGCGCGGGACGCGGCATGCGCAGCGGCGCGGCGGGCTCGGGCGGCGGCGGGGTGTCCGGCGGGCGGGCGGCGGCGGGGTCGGGCGGGGCTGGGGTCGGAGGGACGGTCTCCGTTGGCATGTCGGCCCGCGCGGGCGGCGGCTGCGCCGGGGGCGGGGGCTCGGCGGGGGGCGGCTCGTCGTCGGCGCCGGGCGGCAGGTGCTGGGCGAGCCACAGCATTTCGGCGAGTTCGCGCGGGGTGACGGACGGGCCGAGCGCCTGGAGGGCGTCCCGCAGCCGCCCGAGCGTCATCCCGGCCGCCCGGGTGGGGGTGCCACGGTCCGGCGGGAGGCCGGGGGTTGGCGGGGGGCTACGGGTTGGCGGGGGGCTACGGGCTGTCTGGTGAGCGGCGTGCGCCCTGGGGCCGTCCGCTGCTCGTACGGCACGGCACGCGCGGGCGCCACACGCGCGCACGGCACCGGCACGCCACGCGCGTACGGCGCAACCCGTCCGTACGGCACCGGCACGCCACGCGCGTACCGCACCGCCCGTTCCCCTCCGAAGGTCGCCCCCACCGGCCCGCCCCCTGCTCCCCTACCGCCGACTCCTCCTAGTCTTCCTCGTGTTCGGTCTCCGCGCTCAGGAACGGCATCACCTGGTCGGCGAGTTGGTACGCGTCCTGCGGCCGGTCGCTGAGCACCGCGTGGTGGCACAGGTAGACCGCGTTCAGCAGCTGGTCGTTGGCCAGCAGGCCGCTGTCGCGGCGCCGGTAGAAACGCTCGACCAGCTGACGCGCCTGCTCGGGCAGTTCCGCGTCGGCGGCGTCGCCGTCGTCCGGGAGGCCGAGCACGCCGCCGAGGTGCTGGGCGACGATGGCGGTGAGCTCGGGGAGGCCGGCGGGCTGGCGCAGCTTCAGCGACACGCAGCGGCGCAGGAAGGCTGGAGGGAACTCCCGTTCGCCGTTGCTCGTCATGATCACCAGCGGGAAGGCGTGGCAGGTGACCGTGCCGTCGGCGATCTCCGCGCGCCCGGTGGTGCTGTCGGCGGTCATCACCGTGGCGCCGCCGGCCTCGCGCCGGGCCAGTTCCACGATGTCGTACGACCCCTTCTCGAAGACCGTGAGGAGGTCGCCCGGCAGGTCGATGTCGCTCTTGTCTATCTCGTCGATGAGCAGGACGCGGGGCCGCTCGTACGGCAGCAGGGCGGTGCCGAGCGGGCCGAGGCGGATGTAGCGGCCGATGTCGTCCTCGGGGCCGGAGTCGGGGCCGGGGCCAGGGCCGTCCGCGCCGCCGCCGGGCCGGCCCTGGGCGTACAGCCGGGTCAGCGGGTCGTACTGGTAGAGGCCGTCCTGGAGGGTGGTCCGGCTGGTGATCGGCCAGTGCAGCACCGGGCCCAGCTTCAGCTCGTGCGCCACCGCGTAGGCGAGGGTGGACTTGCCGGTGCCGGGCGGGCCGGTGACCAGCAGCGGGCGGCGCAGGTACAGCGCGGCGTTGACGTGCCGTACGGCGTCCGGGTGGGGCCGGTAGCTGGCGGCGGCGTGCTCGTTGCCGGAGCCGCCGGGCGGGCGGTCCTGGAGGGGGCCGCCGTCGAAGCGCCGCCAGGGAGGCGGGTCGGGGAGGTGGTCGATGCCGTCGTGCTGGACGCGGCCGCCGTTGTAGATCAGCCAGTCGGCCGCACGCGCGTCCGCCGCCGGGGCAGGCGGCGGGGTCGGCGGCGGGCCGTCCCGCCGGTCGCGCCGGCCGGGCCGCCGGCCCTGGGCGCGGCCCGCCCCGTCCGGTGAGCGGCCCGGTCCGCCGGGCCTGCCTGGGGTGTCCCCTGCCATGTCAGGCCCGTCCCATCGCCAGCGGAGGGACGGAGTGGCGGTCCGGGTCGTCCCAGTACAGCGTCAGCCTGCGGCCGCAGTGGTCCTCGCCGCCCCGCCTGGGCGACCACGCCTCCTTGCGCAGCCGCTCCACGCCCACCGGCAGCTGGTCCGGTGTCAGTCCGGCCAGCGCGTCGCCCAGGGTGTCCCAGAACGCTTCGGGGGCGCAGTGGTCGTGCCCGGGGTCCGGGCACGGCCCGCGCCGCCACAGCATGACCGGAACGCCCAGGTGCAGGGCCTCCGACAGCCAGTCGGGGTGCGGGCTGGACGCGTAGACCAGCGCGTACGACGGCTCGCCTTCGAGCCAGTTGCCGAACTCGGTGGGGCCCCACTTCTCCCGGCAGTCGACGCCCTGGAACGCGGTGGCGCCGCCCTCGAACAGCGCCCGCCACCGCTTGCGCAGCAGTCCGGACACGCCGTTCCTCAGGTTGGCCCGGTCCACGTGCCGGACGACCAGGGGGACCGATCGCAGCACGCGCGGGCGAGTGCCCGGCTCACGCGCGTACCAGTCCTCGAAGGGCTTGTCGAGCAGGCTTTCCGGCACGGCGAACTCGAACATCCAGTCCATGTCGTGGATTTCGCGCACCCGCGCGCCCAGTGCCTTCTCCACCTTCGCCTGCACCTGGTCCGGGCGCACCCGCACCGGCCCGGTACGGCCGACGAGGTCGCCGTCGACCAGGGTGTCCACGGTCAGGTTGAGGCTGGCGCCGCGGGTCAGCGGCTCCAGCCGTACGACGACGGAGGCGGCGGGCGGGGCGAGCGGCGGCTCGGGCGCGGCGGGCGCGGGCAGGCAGCGGCGGGTCCAGTCGCGCAGGGCCGTCCTGACGTCCGCGTCGCCCAGGTGCGGGCCGAGGCCGCGCAGGAAGCGGTGCAGCCGGTCCTCGGCCGGGCCCGCCTGCTCGGCGACGTACCGGACGGCCTCCCACGGCGAGTCGAACCGCGGCAGGCTGCGGCCCGGCGGGAGGCGCAGCGCCTGCCGTACGACCAGATCCAGCCGGCCGGCGGGCGGCGCGGCGTCCGCGAGCAGGACGCGCAGCGACCGGCGCGACGCGCGCGGCAGCCAGTCGAGGTCGAGCAGGTCGTCCAGGTCCGGCCAGTGCCGGCGCAGGGTGGCGAGCGGCAGGACGCGCCCGAGGTAGCCGCCGCGCTCGTCGTCCAGCACCGCGTCGGTCACCATGCCCGCGACCTCGCCGGTGACCGGGTGGTAGACGGCGGCGCCGCTGAACCCCTCGTCCAGGCGGCGCAGGTGGGCCTGTGCGACGTCGGCCTCCTGCCACTCGCCGCCCAGCACGCGGTCGGCGCTGGTGTGCAGGGTGACATGCGTGCCGCTGCGCTCGTTGGCGTACGGGAAGCCGAGCGCGCGCAGTTCGTGGTGCTGCCGGGCGGCGGTGGGCCGCAGGCTGTCGAGCGGGGCGAAGGCGCAGGGGCCGGGTACGGGCGCGGGGTCGGCCAGTTCGAGGACGGCGAGGTCGCCGGGGTCGCCCGTGGCCTGCCACGGGCCGCGCCACACCACCGTGGCCGGCAGGTCCTCGGCCGCGCCGGGGAAGGCCACGCGCGCCTCGGTGAGTCCGGCCACGACGTGCGCGCAGGTGAGCAGGCGGGTGGCGGTGACGAGGAAGGCGGCGCCGCGGGTGCGGCCGGTGGCGGTGTCGACGCGGGCCCGCCAGTGCAGGGCCGCCACTAGCGGGCACCGTTCGGGGCGGTGGAGGCAGGGGGCGTTCGGCCGGGACCTGTCGGCCCCGGGTCGGCTTGGTCCGGGTTCGCTTGGCCGGGGTCCGCCGGGGTGCCGGTGGCGTCCGGGGCCGTACGGTCGCCGTCGCCGTCGTCGGGGGCCGTGGGACCGCCGTCGGCGGCGGACCGGGTCCAGGTGAGCCGGACGGCGAGGTGGCCCTCGGTGGAGGTCTTGGCGATGACCGCGCCCACGCTCGCGTTGAGCTTGACGCCGAACTCCAGCGAGACCTCGTCGGGGGCCAGGGCCTTGTCGCGGAAGGTGCGCAGGGCCGACACGGCGGCGGCGCGCACGTTGTCCAGGGCCTCCTCGAAGCGGCCCCGGGCGTCGGTGAGGCCGTCGTCCGAGCGGCGCGACACCGACCGGTAGCCGGGGTCCCGGTCGTCTACCTCCACCACGACCGGCCCGTGCTCGGTTTGCCAGCGCAGTAACTCGTTCATGTGTATGCGGCCCCCCATCTGTTTCTTCCGCGCACCCTGAGGCGGGCCGCGGGAAACCAGGCGGTAAAAGTAGCAACAACGCGTGGGAAGCGCACCGGGGCCGCGGCGCCGCGAGGTCACGATTGGGGCACCGCGGACCGGCCGGCCGATGATCTTCGGCGAACTCTCCGGCGGGCCGCGGACGGGCGGCGAATTCACGGGCGCGGCGTACGCGTTACCGTCCTTTAGCCTCGCAAGTACAGGCGATGTCACGAGGGTGGCACAAGAAGGTCAACGCCTTGCAGGCACCGCGGCACGGCCCTACGGTTCTGTAAGCCGACCTGCCCACCGGAGAGGGAAGGTGGCCCGGGGCGTGAATGGCATATCCGAGTCGGGTAATTCTCTTTCCAGTGGTCACGGCCGCTGGCAGGCCGACCGTCGGCCCTGGTCCACGCGGTCCCGTCCGTCTCTTTCCGTGCCGCACGGCGGTCGGCGCGGCGGCGTACCGCCTGACCGGCACGCCGGAACGGGCGGCGGGTCGGCCCGTATGTGTAAACGGTTACATCCGGCGGGCGGGATGCGCCGCCATCCTGTCCTGACAACACCGCCATACGCCCTGAGCGTGACACGCGTGCCCTGGTCGCGGCATCACCCGCCCGGCCTCGGTGCCGCCGTGACAGTCCGATCGGTCCGCACAGTCCTTACCGCCTCCGCCGTCCTTACCGTCCGCCGCCCTCCGCTCCCGTCCACCGGCCTCCATCTGCGTCGCCGCCCTTCACCGTCCTTCGCCTCCAGGCAATTGTTCGCCTTTCACCCTTCCGCGAATCCCATGAAAGACCATGTGGTTACCAGCCAAAGACCCGGCCGGCGCTGACGGCGCCACAGCCGCCCGTCCCGCCGCCCGCCGCGCCGCGCGGTGCGCGGTCGTGGCGGGCCTGCTCGGATGCCTCGCGTTCGCGCCGCTTCCGGCCTCCCCGGCCTCGTACGCCGGAGCGCAGGCCGCGCACACCGGCGCGCACGCGCAATCGAGCGCCCCCCGCGCGCTCGCAGCCGCCCCCGCCGCCGCCCAGGCGGGCCGCGCGGACCTGGCGGACCGGTCGGACCTGGCGGACCGGTCGGACCTGGCGGACCGGTCGGACCTGGCGGACCGGTCGGACCTGGCGCGCGTGGCGGACCGCGCCGACGACGGCGACCAGGGCCCGGCCCCGCTCGACTTCGCGATCGTCGTGGACCAGTCCGCGAGCCTCACGGCGAAGGACCTGGCCCGCGAGGTGGAGGCCGCCGCGCTGATCGCCCAGGGCGAGATATCCGACCGGTCGCGCGCGGCGGTCATCGGCTTCGGCAGCGCGGAGAAGCCCGGCCAGTCGGCCGTCGACGAGGTCTGCGGCCTCACCGCCCTCGACGCCGCGGGCCGCCAGGAGCTGAGCGACTGCGTGCAGCGGCTCGCCCGCCCCGACCGCCGCCGCATCGGCCCCGGCACCGACTTCCCGGCCGCCATCCGGCAGGCCGTCACCCGGCTGACCGCCGACGGCGGGGACGGCGGGGACGGCGCGAGCCGCGCGCCCAAGGTGGTCTTCCTGCTCACCGACGGCAGGCTCGACGTCGGCGACAGCGTCAACTACGGCAAGGACAAGGACCCCGCCGGGCGGCAGCGGCAGGGCGAGCGGGTGCTGGCCGCCGAACTGCGCCGGGCGCGCGACGCGCAGGTGCAGATCTGGCCGCTCGGCTTCGGCCGCGACCTGGACCAGGCTTCCTTGAGGTCCATGGCGGCGGGCGGCTACCGCAACGGCTGCGCGAACCTGCCCGACGCCACCCCGCGCGTGCGGGTCGTGGCGGGCTCCGCCGATCTGGAGCAGGCGCTGCGCGAGACGTTCGGCAAGGCCCGGTGCGCCGGGGTGTCGGAGAGCGACTTCGGCCGGCCGCCGACGGACCTGCACGTGACGATCCCCGCCGTCGCGGCCGACGGCACGATCACCGTGGCCAAGCACGACCCGGCCGTCCGCGTCACCTACTACGACCCGAAGGGCCGCCAGGTCCCGCCGAGCGGCGAGAAGTACGGTTCGCGCTACGAGCTGAGCGGCCGGCAGGGGCCGGTGGAGGCGCTGCGGGTGCGCGACCCGCTGCCCGGCACCTGGCGGGTGCGCCTGGCGGCGGCCGACGGCCACCGCGCCCAGGTGGCGTCGGCCAGCGCCATCTGGCAGGGCAGGCTGCGGTCGGTGGTCACGCTCGACCCGCCGTCGCCGCGCCCCGGCGAGAGCGCGGTGATCGAGGCGTGGATGCAGACCCGGGACGACCAGGCGGTCGGCGGCGGGCTCGCGGGCGTACGGGCCGCGGCCCGCTTCGAGGGCGGCGGCTTCGCGCCGATCCGCGTGGACCTGCGCGACGACGGCGCGGCGCCCGACGAGCGCGCTGGCGACGGGCACTTCACCGGCCGGGTCGCCGTGCCGCGCACCGCCACCGGCGCCCTGCGGCTGACCAGCGAGATGGCCGCGCCCGGCGTGACCGGCGAGGAGCGGCCGTACCTGGGCGAGTTCAGCCGCGGGCCGCGGGCCCTGGCGGCCACCGTCACGCTGGACCAGACCTCCGTGCACCCGGGCGGGACGGTCACCGGCACCCTGGACGCCACCAGCCGCGACGGCCGCCCGCACACGCTGCGCCTGGCTCTGGAGGACCAGTCGGGCGGGGCGGCGGTGCGGATCAGCCCGGGGACGGTGCGGGTGGCACCCGGCCCGAGCCAGTCCTTCCGCCTCCGCGTCTCCTTCGGTCCCGGCGTGCCGCTGGGCGGGGCCGGCGGCAAGATCACCGTCATCGACGCCACGGACGGCGGCCGCCGGGTCCGCGACACGCCCCTGGCCGTCACCGTCGACACGCCGCCCACCTGGTGGGACCGCTGGTGGTGGGCGACGGTCGCGGGCGGCGCCGTGCTGCTGCTGCTCGCGCTCGTGACGGCCGTACGGGTGTGGGCCGGGCTCCGCGGGCGCGAGCTGGACGGCCTGGTCCTCGAACTGCGCCGGGACGGCGCGCTCGCGGACGAGCTGCGGGTGCGCGGCAGCCGGGTGCGCGTCCAGCACTTCACCGTCGAGGACGCCCGCGGCCCCCGGCCCGGGCTGCGCGCCCGCCGCGGCGGCTCGGCCGGGGCGTACGCGCTGCGCCGCGACCGCGGCGGCGCGCTGACGGTC
>NZ_JAVSCF010000004.1:0-78627 GCF_031932565.1 Streptomyces sp. B1866 | reverse complement strand
TGCTCGGCGGTCAGGGCCTCGTCCCGGTGTCCCGCTGCCGCCAGTCGGTTGCCGAGGTTGTACAGCGAGCGTGCGAGGTCGGGTTCGTAGGCGGCGGGGTTGTCGGCCGCCAGCCGACGCCAGATCTCCACCGCCTGCTGCTCGGCGGTCAGGGCCTCGTCCCGGTGTCCCGCCTCCGCCAACCAGATGCCGAGATTGGACAGCGAGCGAGCGAGGTCGGGTTCGTAGGCGGCGGGGTTGTCGGCCGCCAGCCGACGGTAGATCTCCACCGCCTGCTCGGTGGTGGTCAGGGCCTCGCCCCGGCGTCCCGCCTCCGCCAGATAGATGCCGAGATTGGACAGCGAGCGAGCGAGGTCGGGTTCGTAGGCGGCGGGGTTGTCGGCCGCTAGTTGCTGGTTGGCTTGGGCGAGGGCGGTGGTGAGGCGGAGGGCGAGCGGGCCGGTGATGCGGGAGGGGTAGGGGAGTGCGCTTACCGCGGTCAGGACGGCTTGGTAGGTGAGGGAAGTGGTGTCCAGGGCCGTGTCCACGTTGCGGAGAATTTGTTCGCTGTCCGTGGTGCGGCCGGCGTTGTAGTGGGCGATGGCGGCGCGGGCCAGGACCGTGATGGTCTGGGCTTGCTGCCCGGGCGTGGCCGCGTTCAGGAGGGCGGGCAGTTGGATGGTGTTGTTGGCGAGGGCGCGGGAGGCGTGGTACTCGGCGATGCGGTCGGGTTGGAGGGAGCCCCAGTAGCGGTTGCCGTCGGCCGGGTACAGGGCGGCCAGCCAGGCCGTGGCGGTTTCCGCCTGGTGGGCGGGCAGGCCGGGCAGGGTGGAGATCACGCCCAGGGCCTCGTCCCGGGTGTCGGCGCCGCACAGGGCGGCCACCGCGACGGCCGCGCCCAACGTGGCGGTGGGCAGGTCGAGTCGGTAGGCGGGCGTTGTCGCGCTGGCCTCCCAGAAGCGGTCTTCGTGTTGGAGGAGGGTGCGCTCCGGCGGTGTGCCGGGGGCTGCGTCGACGGGCCGGGGTCCGTGCTGGAGGAGGGCGACCAGGGCGGTCATCTGCAGGGTGAGGACGTTGTCGTAGCGGTGGCCGTGCAGGTCGCCGGGCGGCTGGAGCGCGGCGGCCAGGGACTGCCAGTCGTGTGCGGGCAGGGTGGGGACCAGCGGGAGCAGGCGGGCGAGGCCGTGGGCGGCGCGGTGGAAGGCGCTGCGCCGGTCCCCGGCGGGTCGGCCCGTGGGCAGCAGCGGGGGCAGGGGGGTGACCGGGGCTTCTTCGAGGAGGTCCCGTACGGCGGGAACGGCTTGGAGGGAGCCGGTGCGCCATTCGCCGTCGGAGCGGGCGAGCAGCAGCAGCCGCACCCGGTGACGGGAACGGTGGAGCTGGGTGAGCAGGCGCCGCAGCAGGCGGGGGCGGGTCTCGGCGTAGTCGACGACCAGGAGCAGGGGCAGGGCGGTGGCCAGGGTGGTGAAGTCGGGCGGGGCCGGGTCGAGGTCGGTGAGGTCGGAGCGCAGGTGCCCGGCAGCCCAGCCGTCCCAGCCGAGGGTGTCGGCCAGGCGGCGGGCCAGGCGGGTCTTGCCCTGTCCGCCGGGACCGGTCATGACCCGTACCGAGACAGCGTCAGGGCCGTCGTAGCACCACGCGTGCAGGTCGGCGAGTTCGCTGTCGCGGCCGTGGAAGGCGACCGCCTCGGCGTCGGCGCGCAGGAGCGCGGCCGGGGAGCGGAGGTTGCGGTCGACCGCGGCGGGGGTGAGCACGGCGGCCGGTTCGACCGGTTCCAGGACCGGTTCCCAGCCGGTGTGCGCGGTGATCAGGGTGCGGAAGCCGTCGTCGGCCAGGAGGCGGGCGGCGGTGGTGGCGGTCAGGCGGGTGCCGCCGTCGGCCTGCCGGTCGCGGCGCACGACCCCGCACAGCAGGTCGCTGCCGAAGCCGTCGTCAGCCAGGACAGCGGCGCCCGACATGCCCGACCAGCGGGTCTGGCCGGTGGCCCCGGCGCGGAGCGTAGGGCCGGTGCTGGAGATCTCGTAACGGCCGGCCAGGGCACCGGTTCCCGGGGTGATGTGCCCGGTGAACTGCTCGTCCAGGCGCCGGCCGTCTTCGGGGTCCTTCTGCATGCGGGGGAAACCGGTCGCGGTGACCGGGTGGGGGCGGGTGCCGATGAGCAGGCCGTACCGCTGGGGCGGCCGGGTGAGCAGATCACCGAGGGACTTCGGTACCTGCCAGCCCTGGCCGTCGGCGATCTCCAGCAGCGCGGCATCCACGACGGGGTCCGTGCGCCGCCAGCGCACGGCCGCCGAAAACTCCTTCTCGCCGGCGTCGGGCAGACTTACCGTCACCGGATCCGTGGCGGCCGTCTCCAGGTGGTCCAGGACGTGGGCGGCGGTCAGCACCAGACGCGGCGCGACCAGGTAACCCGTCCCGAACCCCTTCTTCCTTGTCCCCTCCACCAGCCGGTCCACCCGGATCTGCACCCGGCGGTCTAACTCCACCCGTCCTCCCCCACGGCCGCCTCCGGCATGTGACTGGAGAGGCTACTCCTCGTCGTTGACGTCGACGTCCCCCCCGTCGGGCCGGTGCGGGGTGAGTTTCACCGTCAGCGTGTGGGTGCCCCTCGTGCCGCTCTCCTTCTTGCCCCCGAAGCTGAGCACGCTCCACCGCAGGCCGCCGTTGACGCCCTCGGTGCCGGTCAGCTCCAGCCCGAGGTCCAGCGTGATCTCCTCCAGCCGGAACAGCACCCCCTTGTCAGCGACCCCGCTGCCGCCCCCGGGCGTGCTGCCGGGCGCGTTGATCCGCCGCTGGGCCTCGGCGATCTGCTCCCTCAGCAGCGTGATCGCATCCGCCAGGTCCATCCACTGCCCTTCCGGACCACCCGTGTCAGGCATCGCCCTCCCCCGTTCTTCCTTCTTCTTCAACAAACGCCTCTTCAGCCGGGAGGCACCGGTTGCTTCTCCGGCAGCCAGGCCGGGCAGACCGGGCGAGCACAGAACGCCACCCGACCGTTACAGTTCCCCGCCCGGGGCGAACTGACCACAGCCCGTCCCCGGCATCGACGCTGTGTACGTCGGCGGGGTTCCGGGGACGGCGCGCCGGAAACCCAGCGGTCCAGCACGCTGAGGTCCGTGTGCCTGTGTGCCGCGCCTGCGATGCCCGGAATAGGGAGCTGCCGGAGTGGATTGTTCCGAGGTACGGCGTCGAGGCGGACTGGGGGTCTGGTGAACGATCTGAAGCTGTTCCGGGTGTCCGACGGGCGGGCGGTCGAGGTCCCGGGGACGGCGGTGGCGCTGGAGCGGCATCTTCAGGTGCTGATCGAGCGGAACATGGAGGTGATGCTGGGTATCCGGTTCCTGGCCTCGGAGTACGGCACCGGTCCGCGGCACCGGGGCCGGATCGACTCGCTGGGGCTGGATGAGAACGGCAACCCAGTCATCATCGAGTACAAGCGTGCGAACGGGAAGGCGGTGATCACGCAGGCGCTGTCGTACCTGGCGTGGCTGCGGGATCACCGGCACGAGTTCGAGAGCCTGGTCAAGGAGCGCCTGGGCGCGGAGGCGGCCGGTTCGGTGGACTGGAGCGATCCGCGCGTGGTGTGCGTCGCCGGGGACTTCACGCCGCACGACGTGAACGCGGTGGAGGAGATCGAGCGGCGGATCGACCTCGTCAGCTACCGGGACTTCGGCGACGGCCTGCTGGCCTTGCAGGTGGTGGCCTCCGTGGCGGGCCCCGTGTCGTCGGCGAGAGGTTCGTACGAGCTGGTCGACGGCCCGGGTGCTGGCGGCGGGCGGGCGGCGGTGAAGTCGGTGCGGCAGTGGTACGAGGAGTCGCCGCAGTCGCTGAAGGACCTGTACGCCGATCTGGATGCCCTGCTGGTGTCCTACGGTGACGTGCGCAAGGAGTTCCAGCAGCACTACATCGCCTACCGGCGGATCAGGAACGTCGCCACGGTCCGCTTCCAGCCGCGGCGGCACACGCTGGTGGTCACCTTGAAGGTCGATCCGGCGACGGTCGAGCTGCGCGAGGGGTTCACCCGCGATGTCGGTTCCATCGGATGTCTGGGGACCGGCCCGCTGGAGGTACGCATTCGGTCCCGTGAGGACCTGGCTCGTGCTGGGGACCTGGTCCGGCGGAGCGTGGAGGGCTGCTGAGCTGATCATCGGAGCGGCTGTGCCATGGACTTGTCGATGGCACAGCCGCTCGCCTGTGTGCGTCTGGGTGCCGGTGGTCCGGCCGTGTCGGGTCTCATGCTTCGGGTCCGGCTAGGGCGAAGTCGTCCTGGGTGAGGGCGGTGCGTAGGCGGTGTTCGGCGATGTCGGCGTAGTGGTCGGACAGTTCGATGCCGATGAACTGCCGTCCTTCGAGGATGGCGGCGACGCCGGTGGAGCCGCTGCCGGTGAAGGGGTCCAGGACGGTGCCGGCGGGTGGGCAGATCTTGACCAGTTCGCGCATGACCTCGACCGGTTTCTGGGTGATGTGGACGCGGTCTTTCCTGGGCTGGCTGGCGGTGTAGAGGCCGGGGAGGTAGACGGGGTTGCGGTGGGCGTCGACCGGGCCCTTGGTGCCCCAGACGATGTACTCGCAGGACTGCTTGAGGCGGCCTTTCTGGGGGCGGGAGACGGGCTTGTGCCAGGAGGCGATGCCGCGCCAGGTCCACCCGGCGGCCTGGAGGGCGTCGGTGGTGGTGGGCAGTTGCCGCCAGTCGGTGAAGACCAGCACGGTCCCGGACTCGACGGTGGTGCGGTATGCCTCGGTCAGCAGCAGGCTCAGCCAGAAGCCGTAGGAGCGCTGGTCGCGGTTCTCGCCGGGGAAGTTGGCCAGGCGGTGCGCGGCGTCGGCTGAGGTGTACTTCGAGCGGGCGGTGCGGCCGGTGCGTTCGGCGCTGGTGCGTCCGCCGCTGTTGTAGGGCGGGTCGGTGATGACGGCGTCGACGGTGTCGTCGCCGAGGCCGGCGAGCACGGTCAGCGCGTCGCCCCGGTGCAGGGTGTAGGGCATTAAGAATTCTCACTTTCCGGGTTCTATGGCGCGGCGATCTCCCGCAGGGAATGGCT
The DNA here is from genome assembly GCF_031932565.1 of Streptomyces sp. B1866. Taxonomy (NCBI): domain Bacteria; kingdom Bacillati; phylum Actinomycetota; class Actinomycetes; order Kitasatosporales; family Streptomycetaceae; genus Streptomyces; species Streptomyces sp. B1866. The sequence continues at coordinate 73,609 of NZ_JAVSCF010000004.1, read as the reverse complement.
CCGTGCAGCCTGGCGGGGTGGTGAGGTAGCCGTTCTCTGCGGTTGACCGGCGGCAGGTTAGCCGGTTTTCCCGGCCTCACCCAACGCGGCCGTTTGGCCGCCTTCCCGGCGATTGTGCGCTGGTTCGAGGGGTCGTTTGGTGCGGCCGGGAATCGCGTCTACTGTCTCGCCCTGTTCGCAGGACGGAGCCCGGTCTCCGTCCCGCTGACCTGTGCTGGAGCTTGCTATGGCGTCCAGCGCGGCGGCCTACCGGCACGGCGAGAGGGGTTTTTGCGATGTGGCGTCTGAGATTACGATCGCGGCTGGCTGCCGCCTCTTGATGGCGATGCCGGTGTCCGGGAGTTAGCCGCTCCCGGGCACCGGGTCTCGCTCCCTTTTGTGGGAGTTCGGATTCACTACCCGGCGCGGTGTCGGCGGCCTTTTCCGAGAGATGCCGGCACCGCGCTGTCCACGAGCCCAAGGAGTTCGTCATGTTCTATGCCCCGGAACGCCCCGCGCCGTGGCCCCCGGCTGGTTCCTGCGCGCTGGCCGTTCCCGTTGATGCCGTCGAGCGGCGGCCGGGGTGAAGGCCAGCCGGGTGCTGGCCGGTGTGGTGGCGGCCGGGCCGTTGCTGCTGTCGTTGCCGCTGGTCCTCGCGGTGGCGGGCAACGCGTCGGTGTCGTGCAGCAACGCCCGCGCGTCGGAGGTGGACGCGGCGGCGGTCGCCGAGCAGGTGAAGCGGCTGCTGGAACACCCCGGCTCCGGTGGGACGGTCAAGGTCCCCGGGCTGGACGATCCCGCGGTCCAGATGGTGAACGCCAAGGTGATCCAGGCCACCGGGGTGGCGATGGGTGTCCCGGCGCGTGGGCAGGTGGTGGCGTTGGCGACGGCGTTGCAGGAGAGCGGGCTGCGCAACCTCGATCACGGGGACCGGGACTCGCTCGGCCTGTTCCAGCAGCGTCCCTCGCAAGGGTGGGGGTCGGCGGAGCAGATCCTTGATCCGGTGTACGCCAGCACCCGGTTCTACCAGGCCCTTCGCCGGGTGACGGGCTGGGAGTCGATGACGGTGGCCCAGGCCGCGCAGGCGGTGCAGAAGTCCGGTGTGCCGGACGCCTACGCGAAGTGGGAGCCGCTGGCGACCGCGTTGCAGCAGGCCCTCGCCACCGCCCTCACCCCGGACGTTCCCACCGCCTCCCCGGCCCCGACGCCCGGTTCGCCGTCCGCCGTGCCGTCGGCGGCGGTCGCCCAGGGGCTCAGCGGCTGCGATGCCCTCGGTGCCGGGGGCTCGGACGGTGGTGACGGGTCGGGCTTCGGTCCGATCCCGGCCGGGGCCCTGCCCGACGGCTACCAGATCCCGGCCGACGCTCCGGAGCGGGTGCGTACCGCGATCCGCTGGGCACTGGGGCAGCTTGGCACCCCGTACCAGTGGGGTGGGACCTGCGCCGCGCCGCACGGGCCGGATCCGATGGGCCGGTGCGACTGCTCGTCCTTGATGCAGCGCGCCTACGCCGCCGCCGGGATGCGCCTGTCTCGTACGACCTACACCCAGGTCAAGGAAGGCACGCCGGTGGCGGTGGGGTCGGTGCGGCCGGGGGATCTGCTGTTCACCGAGGGCACCGCTGCCGCGCCGGGGCATGTGGGGATGTTCATCGGCTCGGGGCTGATCGTGCACGCCCCCCACACCGGCGACGTCGTCCGTATCACCACCCTCGCCGCCTGGAAGCCCGGCGTGCTGGCCGTCCGCCGCATCATCCCCTGACACCTCCCTTCCCCCTCCCCTCTCCCCCTCTCTCCCCCTCTTCCCTTTCTCCCTTCCCGCGTTCGCTCCCGGGCGGCTTCCGCACGCCCGCTTCCCCCGACAGGAGTTCCACCTTGCGCAGCATGTACGAGCACGTCCGGTATCTGGCTTACGACCCGGGGGTGACGCCCCAGGAGGGTGGTCTGCCGGGGCTGGATGTGCTGAAGAACGTCATGGGGTCGATCAACCTCTTCGGGATCGTGGCCGTGGTCGGCGCTCTGGCGGTCAGCCTGCTGGTGTGGGCCTGGGGCCACCACTCCGGCGGCCACCAGGCCGAGGCCAACGGCAAGAAGGGCACCGTGGTCGCCGCCGCCTGCGCCCTGCTGCTGGGGGCGGCCAACGGCATCGTCGCCTTCTTCTCCGGTATCGGAAGCCAGGTCCACTGATGCCCCGGACTTCTCCCTCTTCTTCTCCTGCTTCCGGTGGTGGGGCGGGCTTGCGGGGCCGGGTGGTGGCCGGGGTGGTGGTGCTGGCGGTGCTGACCGCTTTCGCCGGGCTGTTCGCCTACCTCATCCGCGACCACCACGACCCGGCCGAGCCGACGTCCCGCCCCGCCCCCGCCAGCTTGTCGGCAAGTCCTCCGTCCTCCGCGTCGCCGTCGCCGTCCGCGTCCGCTACCGCCGACGGGCGGGCGGTGGCTGGGCCGCCGCGTACGGGTGATCCGCTGGTGTTCGCCAAGGCGGCGGCCGAGGTGTTGTGGTCCTACGACACGCGCGTGCGCACCCAGGCTCAGCAGCTCGCCGGCCTGCGCGCCTGGATGACCCGGGAGGGCAAGTACGCCGACGTCGGGTCGGTGGAGGCGTTGGTGGCGTCGCCGGTGCTGTGGGAGCGGATGGCCGACAACGGCCAGTACGCCACCGCGCAGGCCGCCGAGGCGCACATCCCGGCGGCGTTCACCGAGGCGTTGCAGGCCGATCCGGGGGCGATCACCGAGGCGTACATCTACGCCGTCACCGTCTCCGGCCACCAGTCCATCTCCTGGAACGGCACCCGGGCCGGTGGCACGGAGGCCCGCTCGGTCACCCTCGCCGTCCAGTGCCGCCCCCACCGGCCGTGCGCGCTGGCGGCGGTCATGCCCACCGTGGCGTCCTGACCCGCCCCTGCCCATCTCCGACCATGTAAGGAGGCCCCTGCCATGGGGGCGTGTGATCTTCCCCTGATGAACAAGGTGTGTGACACCGTCGGCCAGGTGGTCGGTGCGACCGGCAAGGCGATCACCGACGGGATCGGCGCGTGGATCGCGAAGTCCATGGGCGAGCTGGCCGCCAGCGCTGCCGACCTGGCCGCGAAGGCGGTCGACACCACCACCGCCGTGGACCTGAACGCCCGGTGGTTCCGGGACAACTACGAGATGCTGCTGCCGATCGGCCTGGTGTTGACCGTGGGCACCTTCTGCCTGCAGCTCATGCTGGCCGCCTGGCGCCGCGACGACCGCGGCCTGGGGCGGGCGGTGACCGGCACCACGGCCGGGGTGTTCTTCTCCTTCGCCGCGATCTCGATGACCACCGTGGCGCTGACGGTGGTGGACGCCCTGTCGGCCGGGCTGTTCCAGGCGGCGGACACCAGTCTGTCGGACGCGGTGCGGCGGGTGGTGAAGGTCTCGCAGTTCGGCGCCATGTTCCCCCTAGGCTGGGCGATCCCCGCCTTCGTCGCCCTGGCGTTGGCCATCGGCGCGTTCCTGTACTGGGACGTGATGGTCGCCCGCAAGGTCGCCATCCTGATCCTCGTCGCCCTGGCCGTGTTCGCCGGGGCCGGGGGCGGGTGGGAGGTGGCCAGGCGGTGGCGGCGCGGGTGGATCGAGGCCACCGCCACCCTCGTGGTCAGCAAACTGCTGATGACCATCGTGTTCCTCATCAGCGTCAGCGCGATGGGCAAGTCCGACGCCCACGACGGCCTGTCCGCCCTGTCAGACGCCATGGCCGGCCTGGTCGTCCTGGTCCTGGTGCTGCTGTGCCCGTACGCGACGTACCGGTTCGTACGCTGGGCCAGCGACGGCGGTGGAGGCCAGGAGGACACCCACCGCGGCGGCATGGCCGGACTGTCCACCATCACCGGCGTCGCCCGCACCGCCGGCAGCCTCGCCATGGGCCGGGGCGGTGGCGGGATGCGGGCTCCGCAGGGACCGCTGCGCGTGCCGGGGATGGGCGCGGGCGGCGTCGCCCGGGGCATCAACCCCGCTGGCAGCGCGACCTGGGGAACGCCCAGCGCTGCCGGTGCGGGCGGCTCCGGCGAGTCCGCTACGGGCGCGGGCGAGGAGCCGGACGCGGCGGGGGAGGAGGGAGCGGCGCCCTCCGTCCCGGGCCTGCGTGCCGACGGCGGCCTGGGCCACGGCCAGCAGCCCTCGGCGCACCGCCCGGCCCGGCGCCCGGTACGGGCCCAGGGCCCGACTGCTGGTGCGCCTGCGACCGGTGCCGCGCGGATGCCCGGCGGGCTCGGACCGCAGCCCGAAGGCGCCCCCGGCAGCGCGTCGGGCGGGCCGAAGGCAGGCGGGCCGGAAGCGTCCGGACCCGTTCCGGGCCAGGCGGCGGCACCGCCGCCTCCGGCGGGCCCCTCCCCGCAGGGCTCGCCCACGCAGGGCCTGGTGACGGGCGGCCCGGCCGTGCCGGGGCCGGGCGCGCAGGGTCCGGCGGCGCCGCACCGGTGGGCTTCTCCCGGTCTGCCGTCGGGGCAGCCGCCGAGCACCGGCCCGGACGCGTAACCACTCCGTCCACACCTGCTCAACCCGGCCAGGGGCGGGCTGCGCCGACGTACGCCGCGCAGCCCGCCCCTCACCCCGCCCGACCTCCCCATCTCCGCTTCCACGATCCAGCGAGGACCCGATTCGTCATGCATTCCGACAACCACCAGCCGGAGGCTCCGGCCACGGTCGCCTTCCCTCACCGCAGCAGGCGCGGCGTACTGCTCGGCCTCACCGCCCCACAGCTCACCGCCACCGCCGCCACCGGAGCCCTGCTGCTCACCGTGATCGTTACCACCGGCCTCATCGGTGCCTTGAAACTCCTGCCCCTGTGGGCTGTGGTCCTGTTCGTGGTGGTCGTGCGTCACCGGGGTCGGTCTCTGGCCGACTGGGCTCCCATCGCCGCCCGGTACGCGGCGCGCCGGTTCACCGGTCAGCTCCTGTGGCTGGCCCGGCCGTCGAGTCGGCCGCGCCGGGAGGGCCTGCTGCACCTGCCCGGCACCGCCGCCTCCCTGCGCGCGGTCACCTCCCCCGACGGTCGGCTCGGCGCGGTCCACGATCCGCACGCCGGGACGCTGACCGCGGTGGTCCGCGTCTCCAGCCGGGCGTTCGCGCTGCTGGACTCCGGAGCGCAGAACGCGAACGTCGCCGGGTGGGGCCGCGCGCTGGCCGCTCTGGCCCGTACCGGGCACATCGCCCGGGTCCAGGTGCTGGAGCGCACCGTCCCCGACTCCGGTGACGCGTTGAACCGCTACTGGTCCACCCACGCCCACTCCGGCGCGCCCCTGGCCTCGACCGTCTACGGGGAGCTGTTGCAGGCGGCTGGTCCGGCTGCCGCGCCGCACGAGGCGTACGTCGCCCTCGCCCTGGACCTCAAAGCCGCCCGCAGGCTGATCAACCAGGCAGGCGGCGGTCTGACCGGAGCCTTCGCGGTCCTGGGCCAGTTGGCCGCGACCTTCGACCAGGCCGCCCGCACCGCCGGCCTCACTCCCGCCGGATGGCTGGCCGCCACGGAGATCGCCGCCGTGGTGCGTACCGCCTACGACCCGAAGGCGCTGGCCGCGCTCGACCGCTGGTCCCCCGCCGGTCGGGCTCAGGCGGAGTCGGGGGCGGCCGGGCCAGTGGTGCTGGTGGAGAAGGCCGATCACATCAGCACCGACTCCGCCTGCCACGCCACGTTCTGGATCGAGAACTGGCCGCGCACGGAGACCTCGCCGGGCTTCTTGCACCAGGTCCTGTTCACCTCCGGTGTGCGCCGGGCCTTGTCCCTGACCTACCAGCCCAAGGGCTTGGAGGCGGCGTTGAAGGACATCCAGCGGCGCAAGGCCACCGTCATCGCCGACGCCGCCGAACGCGCGCGTAAGGGGCGGGTGGACTCCGAGGAGGACTCCATGGAGTACGCCGACATCAAAGCCCGCGAGCGGCAGCTCATCTCCGGCCACGCGGATGTCGCGCTGACCGGGCTGCTGACCGTCTCCGCCGACACCGAGCAGGAACTGCGGGCGGCGTGCGCGCAGGTGGAGACCGCAGCCGTGGCCGCGCTGATCGACCTGCGGCGGCTGACCTGGCAGCAGGCCGAAGCCTTCACCACCGCCGCCCTCCCCCTCGCCCGCCCCTAACCCCCCGCCCACCGAAACCCACTTCCTGGAAGCCGCTCCCGATGCCCTCCCCGCCCCCGTCCCCGGCTGATCCGGTGCCGGACTTCGTCCCGTACGCCACCGCAGCCCTCGACTTCCACCACGCCCTCAACCTCCCCGCCGGCACGCTGGCCGCCAGCCGCACCGAGTTGGACTCCCTCCACGCCCACCTGGTCTCCTTGCACGACCTGCTCGACGCCCACGCCACCCGCACCCGCCAGGTCGCCCCGGCCGAGGGCGACCACCTCGCCGCCGCCCGCATCCGCCTGTGGCAGGCCGCCGAACACCTCCACGCCGCCTTCCACACCGCACCCCACCCCCACCCGGATACGGCGGCCGGGCGGGCGCCGGGCCGGGAGGAGTGCCGGACGGCCGGGCTGCCGGAGGGAGCACCGGAGCTGACCGTCTGCCAGCGCCACCAGCGCACCGCCGCCCGCCTGCGCCGCGACACCACCCCCACCGACCTGCACGACCCCTTCACCGGCCTCATCCGCCACTGACCCCCGCCCCTCCCGCAGAAAGGTTCCGCCGTGTCCAGGCCCCGTGCCACCGCCAGCCCGGTCTTCACCCCCCGCCGCGCCACCCGCCGCCAGCAGCACGCCGCCCGCACCGCCTACGCCGCCGCCCGCCGCCAAGCCCGCCACGCCACACCAACCCCCCACCGCCCAACCGCACCAGGCGCCGACCCCGACCTGCGCCCCGCCTACCGGGCCGCGGGCCGCCCCGGTCCGGCTTCCGCGCGGGGCGGGAGGCTGCGGCTGCCCGCGCACCGGATGACTACCGCCGTCGCCGCGGGGGCCTACCCCTTCCTCGCCGAAGGCGGGCTGGGGGCGGAGGGCATTTACGTCGGCCGGGACATGCACGCCGAAGCCGCGTTCTGCTACGACCCGTTCGCGCTGTACGGGAAGTTGGAGGGCTTCACCAACCCGAACATGCTGCTGGCCGGGATCATCGGCATGGGCAAGTCCGCCCTCGCCAAGTCCCTGGCCACCCGCGCCATCGCCCACGGCTACCGCATCTACATCCCCTGCGACCCCAAAGGCGAATGGACCCCCGTCGCCCACGCCCTCGACGGCACCACCATCGCCCTGGGCCCCGGACTACCCGGCCGACTCAACCCCCTCGACGCACCCGACCGGCCCCACGGCGCGGACGAGGCGGACTGGGCGGGAGAGGTACGCAAGCGGCGCCTGCTGCTGCTCGCCTCCCTGGCCAAAACCGTCCTCAAACGCGACCTGCACCCCATGGAACACACCGCCCTCGACATCGCCCTCGACCTCGTCGTCACCACCACCCACACAGCCGGGACCACGCCGCTGCTCGGCGACATCGCCCACGTCCTCGGCAACCCCGACCGGCTCAACGCCGCACTCGGCGAACCGTCCGGCCGCCTGGGCCAAGCGGCGCAGGACCTCGCGCACGCGGTACGGCGCCTGGTCCACGGCGACCTGGCCGGAATGTTCGACGCCCCCTCCACGGTGCGGTTCGACCCGGGCGCGCCGATGCTGTCCATCGACCTCTCCCGCCTCGGCGGCGCAGGCGACGACACCGCCCTGGTGCTGGCGATGACCTGCGCCTCGGCGTGGATGGAGTCGGCGCTCGCCGACCCGGCGGGCGGCAGGCGGTGGGTGATCTACGACGAAGCCTGGCGCGTGATGCGGCATGTCGCGCTGCTGGAACGCATGCAGTCCCAGTGGAAGCTCTCCCGCGGGCTGGGCATCGCGAACCTGATGGTCATCCACCGGCTGTCGGACCTGCTGACCGCCGGGGATGCCGGGTCTCGCGGCCGGGCCCTGGCCGAGGGCCTGCTCACCGACTGCTCGACCCGCATCATCTACCGCCAGGAGGCCGACCAGCTCACCTCCGCCGCCTCCCTCCTCGGGCTGACCGGCGTGGAGGCGCAGGCGCTGTCGGCGCTGACCAAGGGCCGGGGCCTGTGGAAGGTCGCGGGCCGGTCGTTCATCACCCAGCACATCCTCCACCCGCGTGAACGCGAGCTGTTCGACACCGACGCCCGCATGCACGCCTGACCCCGCCGCCCACCGCCCTTGCCCAAGGGACTGTTCTCCAGGTCCTGGTGGCCTGTCCCGCAACCCGACTACTGAGCCTACGAAGGCAGCCGCCGCGTCGGGCACTACTTTTCGACCGAACACCGGTGCCTCTCCCGGGCCCACTGCCACCACCGCTCGATCCGCCCGCGCCGATGTCGGCGCTACTCCTGCCCGCGGCGTGTCCGCGCGGGGAGGTTCGTGTACGGCACCGTATGGGAGGGGCGCCGGGCGGTACGACCGGCTTGTTTCTGGTGCGGGGTTCGCGGTGTGCCGCCCGGGTCGGCCGGGGTCCGGGGCTCGGAGATGCACTGGAAGGGGCGGCGGTTCCTTCGTACGGGGGTGGAGCGGCGTGGCGCGCGGGCGGTGTCAGCACGCAGCAGGCACGTCGCGGTCGGGCCGTGCCGTGCTGCCGTTCGGCAGCCACCCACTCCCTACCGCTGTGGAATGTCCTCCCAGGGCGAACCGGTCCTGCCACCTGCGCGCTCCGGGGACGCCGGGCTGCGCAACGATGCTGCGGGCGCTCATCGCCCCGTCCAGTTGTAGGCATTCGACTTAACGCCCTCCGCGACTACCCAATACTGGCCGTAAGCTTTCATCGGGAAAGCGCCGAACCTTCGCGTGCCGTCGGCCTTGATGGTCTGGAATGTCTGGCCGTAGGGCCCGCTAGTGGCGTCCGTGTCCGTGTACGCATAGATCACGACGTCTTTGTCCGGCTCGAAGCCGGTCATGTAGATGCTCATCTCGTTCTCGTGCCCGCGAACGACGGTGATCTGCTTCGCCCCCGTCGGTGACGGGGGGACGGGTTCCTGTGACTGCGATGGCGTGGAAGAGGATTTCCACGGCGGCGATGGAGACGGCGACGGCGAGGGATTGGTCTTCCCTCCCTTGCCGCCTCGCTCGCCGACGCTACCGCCATCGTCCTTGGTAGGGGACGGTGTCGGTGGGGGCGTTGTCGTGGGAGTCATGGAGGTGGGGGGAGGATTCGACGGACTCAGGGTATCGGCCGACGTGGTCGTCGTAGGCTCAGGGATTCCCCGTTCGTCCCACCCGGGGGAAGAGCGGGTTGCGACGATGACGACGATGATGACCGCCGCGATCACGACCATCCCGAGCAGGGCCATGGCGAGGTGTTTACCCCGGCTCTTGGGCGGAGGTCCTTCCAAGCCCCATAGGAGGTCCAGGTCTCGTGCGTTGGCGTCAAGGATTCCTGAGAGGACCCGCTGCGCGTCCTCGCACTTGCTCAGGAACTCCCCCAACGGCAGTGGCTGCATGATGTGCTTCTGCCAGCCCTTTAGGGCTTTCCGGACCTCCGGAGTGGCGCGCTGCGACCAGACGGGCGGGCGCACGTCAGCACGCGGATTGGCGGCGACCTGTCTCATCCGGTTGGCCCGGGCCAGGTCCGCTCTGGCCCGTTTCAGGTGCTCCTCGGCCCGGTCGAGCTGCGACCGGAGCTGGTCCCGCTCGACTTGGATGCCCCGGAGAACCTCGCTGCCCGGTGCCGGCAGCCGACCGAGCTGCCGCGTGTCGAAGTCCAGCGAACTGACGACCTCCGCCAGCTTACCGACCAGCATCGAGCTGAATTCCTCGACCGTACGCGCATCCTTAATGATGATCTGCACGATTCCGGTGTTACCGAAGCCTCCCGAGCCGACGTCCAGGTCCCCCGACCCGCGCACGTACAGTCGCGTTGTCTCGTTCGGTGGCCGCGCCTGCGTCGGTTCCGCGGCCGCACCGCCGGGTCCGACCACGTCGCGGTCCGGGGATGCCGGGCAGCGCTTGCCGGGCAGGTCCTTCTCCATGGCCGTACGTCCCGTACGATGGCTCGTCACTTTTCAGGTGGTCAGCCGAGGTAGATACCCGAGCACGCGGTGCTTTGGGCTCCCTCGGCGGTCGCGTGCCCGGACTTCTCGACCCAGATTGGCTCCCTGACAGCCCCGTTCCGGAGCAGCGCGCCGCTGATCGCCGTGCCTCCGCCGCTGGCGCTTGCCGACCCGCCATCCTTCACGACGACATCGGTGACATCCCTCGGAACGGGCTCGGGAGCGACGGGAGAGGTAAGCAAGGCCCATGCCAGGGCGAAGACTCCCGTGGCACCCTGCAGGGAGGCGGCTACCAACTGACCGGTGTCAGGACCGCCCAGCAGCCAGTACAAGGGGGTCGAGACAATCGCCGCCGCAGCGGCCGCCACGATCGCGGCCATCTTGCCCTTCGATATGCGCACGGTTCCTCCCGCAGCAGGTCAGTAATTCGTCGCCCGGCCGGGAACCGCGACCACCGGCACCCCGAGACCACCTTCAGTGCGCCTGCCAAGCCCCAGGTGGCCCGTATGGATGACCTGGCCGCGGACGCGTATGACAACACCACTAACGACACTCGGCCGAACAGGTAACGGTTACCTCCGGCCTGGTTTACGGATCACCGACCGCCTCCGAAGCCACCTGGTACCGGGCGCGTACCGTGCACTCGCTGACCGACTCCCGGGTCCCCTACCGCACGTTTCCCGGCCGCGCCAAACGGGGCTTCCTCCGCATCCTCGTGCTCACCCCGCGACGCGCGTCGGTTCCTGCGCGCCGCGGCTGCCGCTTCCCCGGAGGAGCCCGCGCATGGACACCGACCCGCATATCGTCATCGGCCGCCACCCCGACCTGGGCATCGTGGCCGCCAACCGGCACCGCACGGCCGTCATCGACCACGTCCTGCGGCGCGCGGGCTTCCAGCCCGCCCCCGGCCGGGACCTGTACGCCCTGACCGAGCCGGACCGCGACGGGGCCCGCCGCACCGGGCACGCGGTGCGAACCCTGCGGAGCGTGGGCTACCGGGTGGCCGCCGACCTCGCCTTCGAGCCCGACACCCCGCCACTCGCCCGGCAGGAACCCCGCGCGCCCGCGCAGACGCTGTCCGGGCCGTACGCACCCGCTCCCGTCCTCGCCTCCGGCCGTTTCCCCCTTCCGCCGGTGCTGCCGCCCGAGCGGCGGGCCCAGGCCGTCGCTGTCTCTCCCGCCCGCGCTGCCGCGCCTGGCGCGGGTGAGGCGGCTGTGCGCACGTCTCCGGGCCATCCGGCCGCCGTACGGCCGACCGCGGGGCCGCAGCCGGTTCGCCGCGCTCGCTGACCGCGGCCCGCCGTCCCTCTTCTACCTGCTCTGGAAGCCACCGCCATGCCCTATGAACCCGATGTCGCCTTCGGACTCCACCCCGCTTTGGGCGCCGTGGCGGCCGTCCGTGACGGTCTGCCGCACGCCGAGGCCGCGCTGCGCGCCGCTGGCTTCGCCCACCGCACGGACCTCGACATCTTCGTCCTGCCCGATAGCGCCGACCGCCGCTCGGTCGTGCGACTGGTCCGTGATCTGCAGTCGGTCGGCTACACCGTCGCCGCCGACCCCCAGCTCGTCGCCCCACCACCCGACGCAACCATCCCCACGCTGACCACCCGGATCGCCGAAGCCCGCCGTCCCTCCGACATCGCGCACGTCTTCGATGACCTGCTCCACGGCCGCGACGGCGCCCTGCCCCAGCTGCAGCAGCTGCTGGAGACCGCCGCCGCCTGGTGCGAGGAGCACCTCGGCCCCCAGGGCACCGGCCTGATGCGCGACTGCCAGGACCTGGCCCGCCGGATCACCGACCTCACCGAAGACCTGGGATTCACCGGCGGCGACCTGCTCGACCTCGACACCCCCCTGCCCCCACGCGCCACCACGGCAACCGCGGCCGACCAGACGCACCGGGCCCACGTTGCTACCGCCGCCTCGCCCGCACTCCGCTCCACCTCCCCGCCGCCCACCGCAGACCCGCCCCAGCCCCACCGTCCCTCCCCGGGCGCCGGGCCCGGCACCGCGCACACCCGCCGCCGATGACGACCCCGGACCACAAGCGCGCGCCCGTGGAAATCGAGCCCGACCTCGTCTTCGGCCTCCGTCCCGGTGTCGGGGTCGTCGCCGAGGGCGTGGGTGGACGGGCGCGGGTCGAGGAGGTGCTGCGCCGTCACCACTTCCGCCCGCATCCGGTGCTGGGGGTGTACGTGCTGCCGTCCGGCGCGCCGTACAACCGCGTTCTGCGCGCGGTGACCGGCGCCGCCCGCGCGCTGCGGGATGCGGGCCTGCCGGTGACGGCCGACCCGCTCCTCCTGGTGCCCCGCCCCTCCCGCAGTCTCCTGGGCTGGCGGCACGGCCGGAGGTTCCGGCCCAGTCGCTGACCGCGCTGACCGCCGAAGTGCACGCCGCCAGCCGTACGGCGGAGGTTGCCGAGGTCCTCACGGAGCTGCTGGACGAACGCTTCGGCGCCCTGGGCGAGCTGGAGCGGCTGGTGGAGACCACGGCCGCCTGGTGCGAGCGGCTGGACACCGACGAGGGACGCGCACTCGCCTCCCGGCTGCGGACCGTCGCCGACCACGTGGCCTTCCTCGGCGACCGGATCGCCGACGCCGAGGCCGACCTCCAGAACATGCCCGCCGTCCTCCCCGCCACCGCCCCACCCCTGGCTCCCGCCCGCGGTCGTGCCCAGTCGGCCCACGGGGCCAGGGCCCGGGCAGCCGTGGCCGCATCCCCCCACCGCCCGCCGCCGTCTGCCACCGCATCCTCGCCGCGCCGGCCTGCTGTCCCGCCCGGGTCCGGCCCGGCCCGCGCCCGCTGACTCAGCTCGCCATCTCGCTCGTGAAGGAGTTCTCCCCATGGCTGTGAAGACCCTGTGGACGATCGACCACGCCTGCGGCCACACCATGACCGCCGACCTGTCCGACCGCCCGGCCGACCGGCGCGCCGGATACGCCCGCTGGCTCGCCGACCGCGACTGCACCGACTGCTGGAAGACCGCACGCGACCACGACTCAGGGGACAAGGCCGCCTGGCTGGCCGCCCAGCGCGCCCAGGAGCAGGCCGACGCCGAGGAGTGGGCCCGCCAGTACCGGATGCCGCCGCTGGACGGCACCGACCGGGCGGTGGCCTGGGCCGACCGCTGCCGCCACCAGCTGGTCTCCGCCGCCTACACCGCCCTCGTCGCCGAGGGCACGACCAGCGAGGCCGACTGGGAGGCCGTCGAGGACGCCGCCCGCACGGTCACCCGCGCCGGATGGTGGCTGGACCAGCGGGAAGCCGACCCCGCCGACCTGCCCGAACTCCTCCAGGCGGCCACCGACTCCGACCGGCCCACCGAGAACCCGTACCTGTGACCCGCGCCCACCGCGCCGGACCCGTATCACAGGCGTCCGGCCTGGCCAAACGGCCGACTGCCCGGATCCTGTCCGGTGCCCCGCCCGTTTCGTACGTCCCCGTTGGAAGGGAAGCGGCATCGTGTCCGAACCTGTGATCACCATCGTCATGGAGCCCAGCGGGCGCGTCAGCGCTCGCGGCGCCGACACCCTGGCCGCGACCTTGCTGCGCCGGGCTGGCTTCACCGAGGTCTACGACTGGCACGGCCTTCGCCACCGCCTGCCCTCCACCACCCCTGTCGGCGAGCAGGCGGCCGTCGCCGGGTACGCGACGCGGATGCTGCGCGCCGCCCGCTACCCCGTCGAGGTCGACCCCGCCCTCGACCCGGACACCCCGGACACGCCGACCGTCCCCACTTCCACCGATCCGCACGGGCACTACCGGACCGGACGCGCGGTGCTCGCGCTGACCGACCAGCTCAACGCCGCCACTACCCCCGGGCAGGCCGCAGCGGTCCTCGACCAGCTCCTCAACCCCACCGACGGCGTCCTGGTCCGCCTGCAGGAGGCGGTGGAAGCAGCCGCCGAAAAGTGCGGCGAGTTCGATGACGACGGCAACAGCTTCCCTCTCAGCGACCAGCTCGCCGCTGCGGCCGAGCAGCTCACCGAGACCGGCGACGACCTCGACGGCGCCGTCGGCCACCTCCGCGCCCTGGGCACCGCCCCACCCCCAGCGCCGTCCCGCGCCATAGCTTCCCGCGCCGTCACCGACGCCGCCCGCGCAACGTCACCGGCCACCACGGCCACCACGACCGCCCTGGCCCCCGCCGTCGGCAGCCGCACGACTTCCGCACCGGCCACCACGACCGGCGCCCCTCACGCGCGCCGGACCCGCTGACCCGCCCCTACGCCTGACATCCCCAGCACCCGAACCGAGGAGCGCCGCCCGTGACCGCCAGAAGAGGCCACCCCGCCCGTGCCGCCGTCCTCCCTGCCCGCCCCCGGAGTCCCCCGTGCGCCCCGCCCGTTCCACCACGCCCTCCTCCAACACCGGCACCGACGCCGTCCTCTACCTCCTGCTCGCCACCGCCGGCCTCGGCCTGACCGGCGGCTCGCTCGCCTGGCTGACCACCAACCTCACCGCCTCGGCCACCGGTTCCGGCCCGTGGACCGCCTACCACCCCACCACGGCCCTGTTCCACCCGCGTGAGCTGTGGCCCCACCTCTCCCCGGCCACCCTGGCCCTCACCTGCTACGCCGTCCCCGCCCTCCTCCTGGCGTTCACCGCCTTCGCGGGGGCGACGGTCTGGTTGCGGCTGCGCGGGAACCGCAAGGGCCTGGCCGGGCAGCGCGACCTGGCCGGCATGCTGCCCAAGGAGATCACCGCCAAGGCCAGGGACCTGCGCCCGAGCCTGAAGACCACCCCCGCCCACGGCATCGCCCCCGACGACCGGGGTGTTCTACTGGGCAACCTCAACCCCGGGGCCAAGGAGATACGTTCCTCCTGGGAGGACGTCCTCCTGGCGATCATGGCCCCGCGGTCGGGCAAGACCAGCGGACTTGCCATCCCCGCGATCCTGCGCGCGCCGGGCCCGGTGCTGCTGACGTCCAACAAGGCCGCCCGCGACGCCTACACCACCACCCTCGACGCCCGCGCGGCCGTGGGCACGGTGTGGACGCTGGACCCGCAGCAGATCGCCCACGCCCCGCGTGCCGTCTGGTGGGACATCCTCGCCGACGCCCGCGACCTGGCCGGGGCGCGTCGGCTGGCCGGGCATTTCGTCACCGCTAGTGTGGACGAGTCCTCCCAGGGCGACTTCTGGTCCACTGCCGCGGCCAACACCCTTACCGCCCTCTTCCTGGCCGCCGCCCGCGCCCGCCGTCCCATCACCGACGTCCTGGCCTGGCTCGCCTCACCCGCCGACCGCACCCCCATCGACATCCTCACCGACCACCATCTTGATGCGGTGGCCGCGCAGCTCCAGGGGACCGTGGCCGGTGCGGTCGAGACCCGTGACGGCATCTTCGAGACCGCCCGCCAGTACGCTGCCTGCCTGCTGGATCCCGCCATCGCTGCCTGGGTCACCCCCACCCCCGGCCTGCCCGAGTTCAAGCCGAGCGTGTTCGCTACCAGCCGGGACACGTTGTTTCTGCTGTCGAAGGACGGCGGCGGGTCGGCCTCGGCGATCATCGCCGCGGCTGCGGACGCGGTGATGCGCGCGGCCGTCGTCCAGGCCGAACGCGACGGCGGACGCCTCGACCCACCCCTGCTGGCGATCCTGGATGAGGCCGCGAACGTCTGCAAGATCAGCGACCTGCCCGACCTGTACTCCCACCTCGGCTCCCGCGGCGTCATCCCCGTCACCATCCTGCAGTCCTACCGGCAGGGGGTGCGGGTGTGGGGCGAGGCGGGGATGGACGCGCTGTGGTCCGCGGCCACGGTCAAGCTGATCGGCTCGGGCATCGACGACGCCGACTTCGCCGACAAGCTGAGCCGCCTCGTCGGTGACCACGATGTGCAGACCGTTTCGGTGTCCCACAGCGAGTCGGGGAAGTCGACGTCCGTGTCGATGCGGCAGGAGCGGATCCTGCCCGCCGACGCCATCCGCGCCCTGCCCAAAGGCACCGCCCTGCTGCTGGCTACCGGCATCCGCCCCGCCCTGCTGGATCTCAAGCCCTGGTACGCCGAGCCCGGCGCCGGGCCGTTGGCGGAAGCTTCGGCCCAGGCGACCCAGGCCATCACCGCCCGCGCCCTGGCCAAGTCCCTCGGCCGTGACGACGCTGAGGTGGCGGCATGAGCGTGTGGAACAGGCCGGCCGCGGACCGGGTGGTCGCTTTGCGGGAGCACGCCGCCGCCACCGGCCAGCCGCTGGACGGCCTGTCGGACCTGGACGTGCTCAACGCGGAGTACGAGGCGGTGCTGCGGGAAAGGATCGGCCTCCGCGACCGCTACCAGGGCCTGCTCACCGGCCGCCGCCGCCACGAAGAAGCGGTACGCGCCGCCGCCGCGCGCACCGCCGCCGACCAGGCCGACCACTACGCCCGCTATGCCGTGGCACGGTACGTCGGCCAGTACTCCGCGCTGCTCAACCGCATCCAGCAACTGTCTGACCGCCCTGTTCCCCGGCAGGTGCAGGGCCTGCGCGCGGCGGCTGAGTCCCTGCGCACCCAACTCCGGTACACCGACCAGCACCCGGAGCGCGTGGTGGAGCCCGACGGGGCCGGGCACGCGCTGCGCACCCTGCGCCACGTCGTCGGCGTCCTAGACGAGCGTGAAGGGCTGGACGGCGACGAGGTGCTGCAGCTGATCAAAGACACGCTCGCGGGCTGGCCGCCTATCAGCGTCTACGACGTCGCCGACCGCGGCACGCCCAAGCCGGTCCCGCCCCCGCCCGACCCGCCGTTCGCCGGCCCCGGCTGGAGCGACCTGGGCGGCCTGTGGGCCTACCAACCCCAGGACACCGGCGCCCACGTGAAGGCGTACCCGGTCGGCGACGACTGGTACGTCGACCTGTACTCCGCCGACGGCATCCTGCTCGCCTACGGCACCGCACCCGCCACCGACATCGCCGACCTCGCCCCCGCCCTGACCGCCCGCGCCGACGCATGGGCCCGCGACCGCACCGACTACGCCTGGCGCCGCTTCACCACCACCGCCCACGCCATCCACCACGCCGCCGACCACCCGGCACCAGCCTCCGGCGCGCCGTCACCGCCCGCGCCCGGTGACGCCCGGGCCCGCGCGGCCACCGCGACGTCCCCGGCCCGGCCACCCGGCACCCCCACCACCGGCCCCACCCCCGCGCCGGCCGCTGCCCGCCCGGAGCCCGGCGCCTCGACGCGCCGCAGCCGGTAGCCCGTCAGGCCCAGCGGCGCGCCTGCCGCGCCGTACCTCTCCCACTTCTTCTTCGCCCTGCACCACAAGGACTTCGCCATGTCTTCCGCCGCCTCCGACGCCACCCCTGTGCCCGCCGCCAACCCGCCCGCTCCCGGCGACCGCCTCGCGCGCAGCGCCTCTTCCGGGCCTGCCGAGGCGAGCCCGACGGGCCCGGCCTTGCGGGTGCTGTCGCTCGGCGCCGGTGTGCAGTCCTCCACGCTGCTGGTCCTGGCGGCCGAGGGCCGCCTGCCCCGGCTGGACTGCGCCGTCTTCGCCGACACCGGCTGGGAACCGGGCGCGGTCTACGCGCACCTCGACCGTCTCGAACGGGAGATCGCCCGGCCCGCGGGGATACCGGTCCTGCGGGTGTCCTCGGGCAACATCCGCGATGACGCGCTGGATCCGGCGCACCGCTTCGCCAGCATGCCGCTGTACATCCGCAACCCTGACGGCAGCGAGGGGATGACCCGGCGCCAGTGCACGGGCGAGTACAAGATCAAGCCGATCAAGAAGCAGATCCGCGCGCTGCTGGGCTACCCCTACCCCGCGCGGATTCCCAAGGGCGTCTTCGTGGAGCAGTGGATCGGTATCAGCACCGATGAGTTCCACCGCGCCAAGGACGCCGACGTCGCCTACATGCGCAACGTGTTCCCGCTGATCGACCTGGGCCTGACGCGGTCGGACTGCGTACGGCTGCTGCGCGAGCGGGGGTTCGGCTCGACGCCGAAGTCCGCGTGCCTGGGCTGCCCGTACCACGGCAACGCCCAGTGGCGGGCCCTGCGCGACCAGGCGCCCGGCGAGTGGCGGGACGTGGTGGAGTTCGACGCCGCGATCCGGGCGGGCAACGCCCGTGCGAACGCTGACGGCCGACCGCTGCTGGGCCAGGCGTTCTTGCACCGCTCCCGCGTGCCGCTGGACCAGGCCCCCATCGACCACGTCACCGCCCGGGAATGGGCGCAGCGGCAGTCCGCCTTCGATGACGCCGAGGCGCAGCAGGTGCTCGAAGAGGGCGCGGTGGAGGGCTGCTCGCCGTGGTCGTGCCGCTCCGGCGCCTCGGTCCGCGACGACTTCGACATCGCCGCGTAGCACCGGGCCGTCCCCTTCTTCTCTCCCTGCCCTCCTCCCGTCTGGAGCGTCATGTCCCCGCAGAACCCCACCCCCGCCGTCTCGTATGCGAACCGGCGGCTGGCCGGTGCTCCGGTCGTACGGCGCGACGCCCGCTGGTGGCTGGTCGCCGCCAGTGGCTCGCTGCCCGTCAACGACCCGGCCTTCTCCGGCGTGCTGGACCGGTTCGCCGCGGACTTGGCCGCCGCGGACCGCTGCGTCGCCGATGCCCTCGCCGAGCCCGAGGTGCAGCGGGCCCGGGATCGGGGGCGGCGGTGACGGCGTTGTTGCATGCCGAGCAGGCGGTGCTCGGCGCCGTCCTGCTCGACCCCGGCCAACTGCCCCGCCTGTCCGGCTGGCTGCGCCCGGAGCACTTCTACCGCCCCGCCCACGCCACGCTGTACCGCGCACTGCGCGACCTCCACGCCGCCGAACACCCGGGCACCTCTCCGCCGTCCGGCCCTCCGGCCACCGGCCGGAAGCCGGGCGCGTGGCCCGCCGTCCCGCAGGCCGACGCCGAGGCGCAGCGCGACGGCCGCCTGGCGTGGATGGACGCCGCGCTCACCAAGGCGAACACCGAGGTGAGGGGGCTGACGGTGTCCTACCTGCACACCCTGATCGCCTCCTGCCCCCGCCCGGCGCACGCGGCGGTGTACGGGCGGATGGTGCTGGAAGGCGCCATCCACCGCGCGGTCGCCGAACACGCCACCCGCCTGCACCACACCGCCCGCACCGACACCGCACGCGGCGCCGCCGAAGACACCCTCCACCAGCTCCAGGTCCTCAACCAGGTGCTGGACGACGTCGCCCGCCGCTGGGGCACCGACCCCCGCCCCGCGCCACCACCCGCACCCACGTCTCCGGCCGGGGAGCGGCCGGTGGTGCCGGAGCGGGTGCTGGCCGACGAGCAGTACCTCCTGGCCGTCCTCACCGCCCGGCCCGACGGCCTGGGCGCGGTGGTGGGCTGGCTGCGGCCGGAGGACTTCGCCGACCCGGTGCACGCCGGGATCTACCGGTGCCTGGGCGCCCTGCACCACCGGGGCGAGCCGGTCGATGAGGTCACCGTGCTGTGGGAGGCCCAGCGGCGCGGCGCCCTGACCGACCACACCCTCACCCCCGACGACGTCCTGCGCCTGTGCGCCACGTCGGCCGCCGTCGGCGACCCGGACTTCCTCGGCGAGAAGGTCCTCACCGCCGCCCTGGCCCGCACCGCCGCCGACGCGGCCCGCCAGATACGGGCGCTGGCCGACGACCCGGCCCTGGCACCCGGCCGCCTGATCAGCTACGCCCTCCACGTCCTGGCCCCCGTGGATGATCTGCGCCGCCGCCTGCAGTCCGCCGCCGACCCGTCCCTGGCGCCATCCGCCCGGCCGGTGCCGCCGCCGGCCGCGCGCGTCCGGCCCGAGCGCGCCGAAGCCGCCCGCGCCCGCAGCCGTCACCACCCCACACCACCCACACCATCCGACCCCCCTCTCGCCGCCGTCCCTGCTGCCCGCTCACCCCGTCGAGGACCCGCATGACCCCGCCCCCGCCCACCGCCGACGACGCACGCACCATGTATCTGCTGGCCGGCGAGTTCGCCGCCGCCCGCCGACACCTCGACCAGTCACGCCGCACCCCCGGCGGCCTGCCGACCCTCGCCTCGGCCGCCTACCAACTCCATTACCTCGGACAGGTCTTCAGCGACCTCACCGGAGAGGTCGTGCTGCGCGGCAGCCACACCGGTCCCGGTGCCACAGGCCAGGAACGCCAGACTGTCGCCACCCTGGCGGCAGCAGCGGCCCCGGCTGCCCGCGCGCTGGAGCACTTCGCCGAGGCGTACCACCAGATCGGCGTCCTCTGCCTGTACGCCGACACCCCCGACGACCCGGAGCTGACCGACCTGCGCCAAAGGGCGGTGCACGTCATCAGCGGCCGACTCGACCAGGCCCGGACCGAACTACGGGAGACCTCCGCCGTCCTGACCCGGGCAGCCGACCGCTCCGGCATCCGCTCCGCCCGTACAACCGCCGCCCGGACCCGCTCCGCCCTCGCCCACCCCTCCGGCGCCACGGCCTCTTCGAGCGACGCACCCGCGCGCGCTCCCCATGGGCCGGATACCCCGCCTCGGCGCAGCCGGTGAGTCCGCCGATACGCCCGGCCGCGACACCACCTCCGGCCGCCACGGTCCCCACCGTGCTCGAAGCCGCGCCTGCTCCTCCCCACCTGAACGCCGCCGACTCCGCCGCCCCCGGCCCGGCGTCCGAGATGACCATCGGGAGCCTGTGTTCCGGCTACGGCGGCCTCGACCTGGGCGTCCAAGCCGCCCTCGGCGGCACCGTCGTCTGGCACGCCGAGACCGATCCGGGCGCCGCCCGCGTCCTGGCCCGCCACTGGCCCGGCGTGCCCAACCTGGGCGACATCACCACGCTCGACTGGGCGCGCGTGCCGCGGGTGTGCGTGCTGACCGCGGGTTTCCCCTGTCAAAGACGTCTCCGTCGCCGGCCGACGCGCCGGGCTTGCTGAAGGCACGCGCTCGGGGCTGTGGCACCACATCGCCCGCGCGATCTCCGTCCTCGACCCCTGCCTGGTGGTGATCGAAAACGTCCGCGGACTGCTCACCTCCCCCGCCACCTCCCCTGGCGCGGTGGAATCCTGCCCGTGGTGTCTGGGAGACACCGCAGGCCAGCCTGCTGTGCGGGCACTGGGTGCCGTACTCGGCGGCTTGGCCGACCTCGGGCACGATGCGAACTGGTGCGTGCTACGCGCCAGCGACATCGGCGCGCCCCACCGCCGCGAGCGCGTCTTCCTCACCTCCTGGCCCGCCCGGCGGACCGCTGTTGAAGACCCCGACCAGCAACCTCGGGTCCAACGGCGGCTCCCAGCACCCGGCCAAGCGCAAGCAGGGCGGCCACGGCCCGAACCTGGCCGACGAGGTGGAACACCTCCTGCCCACCCCGAAAGCCTCCGACGGGACCAAGGGCAGCCCCCGCCAGCGGCACGGCAACGGCGACCTCACCCTGCCCTCGGCAGCAGCGTCACTGCTCCCGCCCTCCCCGGCGAGCGACACCCACCGGCCGCCACCGGCCCGGACGGCGGTGGTCCTGCCGCTGTGGGACGACGGGAACCCGGGCGGGGAGGTGAGCGGCGGTGGGGCCGGTTCGCCGCCGCCGTCGCCCGGTGGGAGACGCTCACCCGCCCGGCGCCGCCGCCCACCAACGCGGCCGGGCGCCTGCGCGCGGACTTCGTGGAGTGGATGCAAGGACTCCCGCCCGGCTGGGTGACCGCCACCCCCGGCCTCTCCCGCCCCGCCCAGCTCACCGCCCTGGGCAACGGCGTCATCCCCCAACAAGCCGAACACGCCGTGCGGTTGCTGGCCCCGCCGTTCTCCGGCTGCCCGCGTTGCACCCCGCCGTAGCGGACCTCTCCCCGCCCTTCCCGCATACGGCCAGGGCCGGAATCCGGCTCTTGCCTGCGCGGGCGGCGGCCGGGTGGGGCCCCGTATCGCGGAATTCCCGGCCGTACCAAATCCGGGTTTCCCCGGATTCTCGTTCCCCGGCAGCCAAACCAGCCCCCGAAAGGACCTCCGCCCCATGCCCGGCATCAGACCCTCCCCGGCCTTCCGCCGCGCCGGACCCGGCCGTACGCCGCACCCGGCCGAATCCCCACCGCCCCGCCGCCTTTCCCCGAAGGGACATCCCCCGTGAACGAACCCGCCGCTGACGGCACGTCCGAGCCCGTACGGGTGCCCGACCACAACCTCGATGACCTCGTCGCGACCGTGGAACGGCTGGTCAACCGCACCGAAGCCCAGGGCCAGATGATCGACCACCTCCGCGAAACCTCCCAGACCACCACCCCCGACACCGACGCCGAAGGCGACACGGCCCCGGGGCCGGCCGGGCAGGGCGGTGCGGGGGACGGGGGCCCGGAGTCGGTGTTCATACTCGCGCTGGACGACGACGCGTACGCCGTCGAACTCCACGCGTTGACCGCCTGGGTCGATCACCTGCTGCTGCCCGTCTACGGGCGGGAGATCACCACCACCCGCCCCTGGTGCGCCCAGTGGCACGAGCACCCCGAGGCCGTCGCCCGCCTGCACGGCCTGTGGCTGGCCTGGCAGCAGCTCACCGCCGTCGAGGCCGGGCTCGCCGGCCCGTCCCTGTGGCACCGCGACCACCTCGACCCCGCCTGGCAGCAGTTGCGCGCCGCCGACGGTCCGTTCGCCGCCTGCACCACCAACGCCAACCGGCCCCACCACCGGCTCCTGCCCACCCCCGCCCCCGAACCGACCACCCCCGGAGCCTGACCATGCCCGCACCCAACCGGACCCCGGCCGCCGCCGTACTCCTCCGGGGAGGCAGGGGGTGAGCCGGGCGCGGTTCGCCTTCGCGGCCCACCCCGACGCGCTGGAGGACCTGCGGCGCCTGCCGAAGGACATCCAGCACCTGGCCCTCCTCGGCCTGCAGCAGCTCGTCCACGCCGACCAGCGCGGGCAGGCCCTGGAAGACCGTCCCGGCCGACCGCTCCACGGCGCCCGCAAGCTCTACGTCGACCCCGCGGTCCAGTGGCGGCTGGTCTACCAGGAGCGCCCCGCGCCCGCCGGCAGCGAGCACCGCCGCGAGATCTACCTCATCGCCGCCGGGCCCCGCCGCGACGCCGCCGTCTACACCCTCGCCGCCCAGCGCCTCCACACCCACCGCACCACCCAGGCCGCGCAGTCCACCGAACCTTCCGCGCTGCGCCCGCGCGCCGAAGCCGCCCGCGCCCGCTCCCCGTACCTGCGCACCACCCCCACCCGCGCCGCACCGCCACGCCCCGCCGACTCTCACCTGCTCATGCCCGTTCCGTCGTCCACACGCAAAGGAATCCGCTCATGACCGCCCTGCCCACCACCCGTGACGCCCTGGCCGACCTGCTCACCGACGCCGCCCAGCAGGTAGGCACCCTCCTCACGGCCCAGGTGCCCGCTCCCGGTGCTCCCGCCGGGCCGTTCCTCACGCCGCTTCTGGGCTCGCTGCGCGCCACCATGCCTGTTCTGAAGGCTCTGTCCAGCCAGCTCGACGCCTGCGTCGACGGCCCCCAGTCCAAGTCTCCGGCCGGGCTGTCCACCTTCGCGTCTCTGGTCTCGGCGACCTGCCAGCTCCTGGACGCCACCGGCGAGTTCATCATCAGCGCGATCGAATCCCTCTGCGTCCGTCTCGGCACCGGCTCCGAGCCGGACCGGCAGCCGCCCGCCGGCGAGGACGCCGAGGACTACATCGAGGTCGACGTCGCATTCACCGAGGAGGAGTGGGAGGAGATCCAGCGGGCCGCGCGGCGAGCAGGGCTGGAGCCTGACGACTTCGTCGCGGTGGCCGCCATCACCGAATCGGCCTTGCTGCGCTTCGCCGCCCTGTGCCGCGAAATCCGCGACGGGCTGCTGTCCGACGCCGCGTACCTGCGCTCCGGAACGGATACCGACGCCCGCCTCGCCATCGACTCCCGGCGCGTCCGGCGGCTGCTCGGCGACCAGGACGGCCAGGGCGGCGCCGCGTGAGCAGTCCTGCCGTTCCCGACCCGCGCTTCGGCACCCGCACGCTCACCGCCGCCCTCGGCCTCGACAGCGCCGAGGAGTTGCTGGCGCGCCACCCGGCGGACAGCGTCCCGGGCGTGCTCGCACGCCTGCTGGTCCACGCCGCGCTGACGACCGACGACCTGGACGAGCGGCTCGGACGCGCTGCCGCCTCCGCCGCCGAGGACCTGCGTCGCTTCACCGGTGGTCGACACAGCGACCTGCACGCCCTGCCGCGCCTGGCGGCATCGGACGTCGACATTCTGGCCGCCCGCCGAAGCCAGGCGACCGACCACCTGCGACGCCTCCTGACCACTTACCAAAATGCCCTGATCACCGCCGACGGCAACAGCCCGGCGCCCGTGCGCGCCGAGGAACTCGCCCCTCGGCAGGTCGCCGCCCGCCACTCCAGGGCGGTGCGGCTGTCTGCGGCCCAGGTCGCTGCGCTGGAGGAGATCGCGCGAGGCGGTGTGGCACTCCAGGAGATCAGGGTGGGCCGTGGCCGGTTCGTCGTCAGCCCCCGTGGCGCGCGGCTGTACCCGGCCACCGTGGACGCGCTGGTCGACAAGGGCCTCGCCGACCGGGACCGCAGCACCTCGCTGTTCCGCGGTCAGCGGCTGGCCCTCACCGAACAAGGGGAACGCGCGCTGGCCGAACACCGCCGCCGCACCCCCGCCCGCGCCGAAGCCGCCCGCGCCCGGACCACCACCCCCACCAGCACGCTCCCGCCCTCCGCACTCGCCCCGGCGCCCCAGCCCACCCCTGCCGGACCCCCCGCCCACGTCCCGCCGCACCGGAAGCCCCGCTCATGACCGACGCCACCTCCTTGGACGCCACGCGCCGCCTGATTGAACGGCGGTACGGACAGCCCTTCCAGCACCTGGCCCGACACGCCCTGCCCCGACCCGGCCGGGACCACGACCCGGTGCTGGACGCCGTGGTGCACCTCTACCAGCAGATCCACCACACCCAAGCCGAAGCCGCCGACACCCGGCAGGCCCTACGCCGACTGCTCGACACCGGCCAGGACAGCACTGTCGAGGGCACCGCCCGGCTGCTGCATCTGGCCCAGGACCTCCACGCGCTTACCACCCGGCACACCACCCAGGTCCGCGTCCTGGCCGACCTCCTCGGCGACCACCAACCTCCGCCGAGCGCCCCGGCCGCCACCGGCGCGAACGACGACGACCTCACGCCCCTGCTGCCCCTCGCCCGCCGCATCGCCGCCAACCACCCACACCTGACCCGTACCGAGCTGGGCGCGGCGCTGCGCGCCCGCGGCATCCGGGTCAGCAACCAGCGCCTGGGCGCCCTCCTGCACCACCTGCGCGCCGAGACCCTCCACGCCGCCGCCTGACCTTCCCCGACACCGACCAGGAGCAACCGCCATGACCGGATGGCCGTCCACCGCCGACCCCGGACACCTTGAGCAGACCATCAGCCGTCTCGCCCCGCGCTGGACCGCATGGACGCTGCTGACCCTGCGACAGCACGACCAGCTCCGCATGGGCGAACTCAGCGAAGCCGTGCCGTGGGTGTCGTACACCAACCTGTGCCAGCAGGTGCTCCGCCTGCAGTACCAGGGCCTGATCGACCGAGTGGGCTTCGGCCAGTACCGGCTCACCGATACCGCCCGGCGGCTGGAACCCGTCTTCCAGGCGCTCAGCGCCTGGTCCCACACCCACTACCCGGCCCAGCAGCCCACCGCCCAGGCCGAGCAGATAGAAACCGCCCTCGCCCGGCTGCGCGGCCGGGGCACCACACCGGTCCTGGCCTACCTCGCCCAGCACCCGACAGCGACCTTCTCCCAGCTCCAGCGCAGCGTCGGCGCCCCCGGCTCCGC
This sequence comes from Streptomyces sp. B1866, assembly GCF_031932565.1. Lineage (NCBI taxonomy): Bacteria > Bacillati > Actinomycetota > Actinomycetes > Kitasatosporales > Streptomycetaceae > Streptomyces > Streptomyces sp. B1866. The sequence continues at coordinate 47,970 of NZ_JAVSCF010000004.1, read as the reverse complement.
CTACGCCCGCCTCCAGCGCATGCAGACGGACGCCCTGCTGGTGCGCACCCACTACGGCCGGTACGAACTCACCCGACCCGGCGCCGCCCTCGGCCCCGTCTACCACGCGCTCCACGCCTGGTCCCCGCGCCCCGCCACCGAACCGGCGAACCCGGCCGCCCTGGCCCCAGCGGCCCGTACGGCCCACGCGCGCGCCTCAGCAGCCCAGAGCCGCACGACAACCAGCCTCAACGGCCTGTTCTCCCACGCCCCGCACCCGCAACCGGCCGTCCCCACCCCACGCGCCGCCGCCTCCCCACCCCGGCGCTCCCGGTGAACCACCTGCCTCCGCGCCGCCGCTCCGCACCCACCTGAAGGGCCCCGCCTTCCATGTCCCCCAACGACGACCACCCGCACCGCCCCGCGGACACCGAGCTGCTGGCCGGGCCGGTCTACCTCGTCGGCCCCGGAAACCCGGCCCTGATCACCGAACCCCTGCGCGCGGCAACCAGCTGGGCCGAGGATCACACTCCTGCCGGGCACCTGTTCACCAGCCCCTGCCTGCGCACGCAGATCGCCCGTCTGCCCAAGTCCCCCCACGGGGGCTGGAAGGTCACCCACTCCGAAAAGCCCCTTGACGTCCCGGTCTGGAGCGCCACCTTCAGCCGCGACACCCCCGCCGAAATCGTGGCCGCCTTCACCACCCCCCTGGCAGCCGGCGCCGAGGACGACGAGCGCGGCAGCCCCGGCTCCGTCCTGGCCGCACGCGGCTGGCAGACCGAGACCACGGAATACGTCGAATATCACGTCGCGCCCGGCCAGCACGCCCACTTCGGCACCCGCCTTGGCTACGACCGCGGCGACGAGGAAGACCAATACCTCGAACTCGTCGGCGCCGTCCCCGTCCACCGCACCATGTACGTCGCCATCCAAGCCGCCAACGGCCCCCGCTGGCACGCGCAGTTCACCTCCCGCACCCCACCGCACCTGGTCACCGCCGCCGTCGACGCCTTCTCCAGTCCGGACCCCGTCCGACGTCGTTGGAGCCAGCTCCCCGAACGCCACCTGCCCTACCTCACCACCCGCCCCGCCGCCCACCCGCGCGCCGAAGCCGCCCGCGCCCGCACCACCACCCGCGCACCGGCCACGGCCACCACACCACCCCGGACACCAGCAGCCCACCCCGGTATCGCCAACCCCCGGCGTACGCGCCGCTGATCCCGTCCCGTCCCCTCCGGAGCCCCGAGCATGAACACCCCCGACGACGAGGCGTACTGGCGCGAGTACCACGTCACACCCCGCTACCTCGCCGGATCAGGCGGCACTGGCGACCCGGCCCTCCGCCCGCTGCTGGCCCTGGACTGGCACCGCCAGGACAACGACGACTGGGGCAGCATCGTCCTCACCTCGCCCGACCACCGCCTCAAGGTGGGCTGGTTCGGCGACGACCACCTCCTGTGGAGGATCGCCGCCTACGACGACCCCTTCTCCGCGCCCCGCTGGAGGGCCACCTTCAACCACACCATGCCGACCGAGATCGTCGCCGGACTGACCACCGCCCTCGCCCACGACTACCAGGACGGCAACGACCGCTTCCTCGCCCGCACCTCGCGGTCCTGGGCAGACCGCGTCCGGCCCCTGTTCGACGCCGGATGGAAACGCTACGGCGGCGCCGAGTTCGGCACCGTGGAACTCCTCTCCCCGGACCGGGAAGCCGGCCTGTTCATCGACAACCGCATCAAGGACACCAGCGAGGAGAGCTGGGAGCTGTGGGCCGGACCGCCCGGCTGGGCAACCCGCGCCGAGGGCCGCTTCACCCGCGCCACCCCCGACCACCTGATCGCCGCGACCGCCGTCGCCATGGCCGACCCCGCCCCGGTCATCCGCTGCCGCCACCACATCGCGCGCGAACTGCTCGGCCTGGTCCACCTCACCCCACTCCCCGAACAACCCGCCCCCACCCCGGCCCGCCCGGTCCCCACCCCGCTCGACGTCCGCCGCACCGCCGTCACCCAAGCCCTCCACCGCGCCACCCCCACCCCACCCCACAGCGACCGCACCCTGGCCGCCCGCGCCCGCACCACCACGCTCCACACCAGCCCGGCCCGCGCCGACGCCACGCCGCCGTCCGGCGTGGCAGCCAGCCCGCTACCTTCGCCGACGCGGCCCGGCATCCGCCGCTGACCGCCGACACCCTGTCCGCGCCCTGCGCTCCCTGACGCCCCGCTGTTCCGTCGCACGGCACAGCGGCCCCTGCCACCGGCCAGCGCCCCCTAGGCTCCAGCGATCCGGCGCCCCGTGATGAGCCACCGCTTCGTCGGCCTTCCCGACCGTCCCCCGGAGACCACCGTGCCCAACCCCACCGATCGCACCCTCCCCGCATCCGATGTCCGGACGCCTCCGCACGGCTCCGGCCGACAGCCCTGACGGGACGCAGGACGCACCGCCCACCGGCTCCGATCACACACTCGGCCGCTCCCGGACGGCTTGACACCGGATGGCGCCGGTGGCGGAACGCCGTCGGCCCCGGCTTCCTCCCGCTGCCCGCAGTTCGCCCACGGCAGACACCAACCGGGCTTTCGGCCCTTGAGCCCGCGGCGCACCCCAAGGGAACGTACGACCGCCCGGAAAACCCGCCGGTCAAGGAAGGGATCTCTGCCCGTGACGAGCACCACCCACCTCCCGCCGACCACCTCGGCCCCCGGCGCCGCTCCGCCCGCCCCTGCCGATGAACGCGGCTGGCTGCTCGGCGACGGCTGCGGCGAGCCGGTCCTCGCCGTCCTGCACGACCACGGCTGGGCCGTCGTGAGCGACGACCTGGCCAACGTCCACTGCGCCAGCCCCGACGGAAGGGCCTACGTCGGCTTCCTGCCCGAAACACCCGACCACCACCGGCACGGCGTGCTCTGGCGCGTCACCGTCAACGCCCCGGACGGCAGCACCGGCTGGACCCAGACCTTCGGCAGCAACACCCCCGCCGAAGCCATCGCTGGATTCCTCACCGCCCTGATCACCACCCCCCGCCGCGCCCGCGACTGACGCGGCACCGGCCCCGCACACCGGCCAGGCCCGCACGCGGCTCCGCCCCTGGCCTCGACGCCGTCCAGGACGCGCGCTGCTCGCCCCACACCCCCTGCTTCGGAGAATCGCCGTGCCCAGATCGCTGACCGTCGGCCAGCTCATCCACCAGCTCCAACCCCTCGACCCCGACCACCACGTCCGCCTGGCCATCGCCCCCGACTGGCCCTTCAGCCACTTCCTCGGCCTAGTCCTGGAAGGACCAGGCCCCAGCGGGCCGACCGCCTACATCGCCGAAGACGGGCAGGAAGGCTACCTACCGCCCCCGGTCGCCGACGCCCTGGGATGGCCCACAGACGCCACCGAACCCCGCGACGACTCCCCTACGGAGGACGGGGAACCGTGGTTCCTCGACGGGCAGGACGCCGCACACCTCGTCACCGAACTCCTCGACCACCACCCCGGCTGGACCACCGAGGAATACGCCACCGAAACCGTGTACACCTCACCAGGCGCACACCTGACCGTCCGGCTCGCCCCCAGCGGCTGGTCCCTGGCAGCCCACCACCGCACACCCGACGGCGCAACCGCATGGGAAGCCCACTTCGACCCAGCCGTCCCACCCACCGCCATCAAAGCCTTCCTCACCACACTCCTGGGCCCCGAACCCACCGTCTGACAACCCCCTTCACGGCCCGCTCCGCACGGACACCAGTCCACGCGGGGCGGGCCGCTTCCATGACCAGCACCGCCCGGAGACACCCACTACACCCGTCACACACCACCACCCCAACGCCTGCCCTACCCCTCTCATCCGTGAGCACCCCGCCGATACCCGACGGCGTACGCGGCACCCTGGTCCACCACGAACCGTCCGCGAACGCCGAGCCCCTGCCAGTCCACTGGGGGAACGATCGGAATGCCGCGACCCAGCAGACCCCCACCCCATTTGAGCTTTGGAAAGAGACCACCCATGCCCGTCATCAGCCCCGGCCCCGACGATGCCGAGAACGACAACTGGGCCCCGCCTGGGAAAACCAGGACACCCCGTTCCGGCGCTGGCTGTACGAAAAACTCACCGCAGCCGGATGTGCTGTGTTGACTGCACTTTCTCGGGTTCGGTGAGCACGTTGATGCACCGTCGATTCAGGGAGTGCCTTGTGACTCAGGATTTGCGCCGCCAGCTGATCGAGGGGCGGGCGAGCGTGCCGCGCGTCGGCTCAGTGATCGGTCTGGCGACAGTCCATCCGCCCTTCACCGTCGTTGACCAGCAGGGAGTCTCGGTCGACCCGGTAACGACCTATCTGCGCCATCTCTCGATCAGCGACAACCGTCCGCTGACCAGCCGGAGCTATGCCTACGATCTGCTGCGTTGGTTCCGTCTGCTGTGGCGGCTGGACCTGCCGTGGGACAAGGTGACTGAGGCCGAGGCCGCGGTGCTGGTGGGGTGGCTCCGCACCGCGCCCAACCCTCAGCGGCGACGCAACGATCCGACCTCTCCGCCGCCCGGATCGGTCAATCTCCGTACGGGCAAGCCCTATTTGAAGGCGGGATACGCACCCAGCACGATCAACCACGCACTCACCGTCGTGAGCTGCTTCTACGCCTTCCACACGCACCACAGCCGCGGACCGCTGGTCAACCCGGTGCCCGACTCGCCCGCGCGTCGACGCGCGCTGGCCCACCACAATCCGATGGACCCGCCTCCGCGCTTCCGGCGGGCCCGTCTGCGCCAGCGCGTCCCGCAGGCCGAGCCGCGCGCCATCCCGGACGCCATGTGGGACGAGTTCTTCCAGGCGATGACCTGCGACCGGGACCGGGCCGCGGTCTTGCTCTACGTCTCCAGCGGTTCGCGCGCCAGTGAACTGCTGGGCGTCACCCCCGACGATATCGACTGGCCCCGCCAGAGGTTCTACGTCGTGTCCAAGGGCGGCGACCAGCGCGAGCCGGTGCCGGCCAGCCCGCAGGCCCTGGTGGTGCTGGCGGTCTATCTCGACAAGGCCGGGATGCCGCCGGCCCACGAGCCGGTCTTCCGCACCCGTCGGGGCCCGGACCGGCCGCTGACCTACTGGGCGATGCGCCGCACCGTCCAGCGCGCCAACGACAAGCTCGGCACCAACTGGTCCCTGCACGACATGAGGCACACGGCGGCGGAGCGCATGGCCAACGACCCGAACCTCACGCTCTCCCAGGTCCGCGTGATCATGCGGCACACGGATCTCGCGACGACCGGCCGCTACCTGCGCACGCGCGTCGAGGATCTCTTCGACGCGCTCCAGGAGCACTACAACCGGCCGCGCGTCGAGCGGACCATCGCGCCCGGCTACGACCCGGAGGACTTCAAGGCGGTGTTCGGTGGAAGCTGAGCAGACGGTCGCCGAGACCTACACGACCCGCAACCGCAACCGGCGGCAGGACTATGAAGAGAGCCGGGAGACGCTGCCCGCGCACTTCGCATCGGTGCAGGTGGAGGCGGCTGCGGCGCCTCGGCCACCGGTGCCGCCGGCTCCCTTCGGGGACCTGTCGCTCGCCCCGGTCGCCGAGTTGTGCGCGGTCGCGTCCCGGGCCCTGGCCACGGCCACCGACTCCAAGGTTCAAAAGCGCCGATGGGGGATACGCAGGCTGTTCGGGCACCTGGAGACCTTCCCCGGGTCCAGCTGGCAGGAGCGCTGGCAGGCCGCCGGCTTCGACGACGCCGAGGGTCCCACGGTCCGGTCCCTGGCGCGCGGACACGTGACGGCGGACAGCAGCACCCTGGCCGCCGCGGTGAAGATGGCCTTCGGCATGCGCGTCATCCAGCCGTCGCTGCCGGGGTTTTGGGCCATGAGGTTCAAGGACTACGCCGAGCCGTTCCGCCAGTTGCAGGGTGATGCGGGGCTGGATGCGTTCTTCGCCGCGGTGGACGCCGACCCGCGGCTGAGTGCGGACTACCGGCACCGCGCCAAGTTCGACCTGACGTGCGCGCTGACCACCCAGGGCATCGCTTTGGAGCATCTGACCCCGTCCGCGTTGCTGCACTACTCCCTGGAGAGCAAGCGGCTGGGGCTGACCACCGGGGCGGCCAGGGACACCACCCGCTTCGCGGCCCTGGCCGCCTGGGAGACCTTGCACAACATGGGGCACTTCCCGCACCAGACGCCCCCGGCCTTGCGGAGGTTCATCTACAACGGCCAGCGCAGCATCGAAGAGCTCGTCGACCGCTACCACATCCGCCACCAGGGCGTGCGCCAGCTGCTGATCGACTATCTGATCCGCCGCCGCGCGGACAGCGACTACAGCACCATCGAGGGTCTGGCCCGGAACCTGGCGGGGATCTTCTGGTCGGCCGTCGAACGGCTCAACCCCGGCCAGCGGGACCTCGCGCTCGGGCTGGACCTCTATGACCAGTGGCTGGCGGAGGTCCAGCACTGGAGCCATGACAAGACCAAGCGGCGCAAGAGCACCGCCCAGATCCTGCTGGCCGTCCGCTGCCTCTACCTCGACCTGCACAGCTGGGCGATCGAGGAACCCGAACGCTGGGGCCCCTGGAGTGTTCCCTGCCCGATCCGCCCGCAGGATTTGAAGGGCTTCGGCCGACGCCGCCGGGAGGTCTACCAGCGGATGGCCGACCGCACCCGCGTCCGGCAGCCTCTGCTGCCGGCCCTGGTCAGCCACGTCGAGCAGCGGCACGAGCAACTGGCGGCGCTGCTGGAGACCGCGGCCGACACTCCGCCGGGCGGGGTCTTCGAGCACGGCGGCACCCGCTACCGGCGCACCGACTCCCGCAGCGACCGGGCCCAGGCACAGACCACAGGCCGCGTCCCGGTCCGGGTCACCGACCAGGGCACCGGCCAGACCGTCAACGTCACGATGGCCGAGGATGCTGCGTTCTGGAACTGGGCCTGCGTGGAGATCTTGCGGCACAGCGGCATCCGCGTCGAAGAGCTCTGCGAGCTCACCCATCTGAGCATCCGGCAGTATCAGCGACCGAACGGCGAGGTGATCGCGCTCCTGGTCATCGCGCCGTCCAAGAGCGAGCGTGAGCGGGTCATCCCGATGTCCGCCGACCTGTTCCACGCCGTCGCCCAGATAGTCCGCAGGCAGACACGCGGGGGTGCCAGCATCCCCCTGCTCAGCCGCCACGACAGCACCGACAAGACATGGTCCGAACCGATGCCGTTCCTGCTGCAACGGCAGGTCGGAGCGGTCCGCGGCGTCCTGGCACCGGGCACCGTGCTGAACGTGCTCAAGCGAACCTGCGCGGAGATCGGACAGACCAACCCGGCCTTCGCCGGCCTGTCCTTCACACCCCACGACTTCCGAAGGCTGTTCGCCACCGAGATCGTCAACGGCGGCCTGCCCATCCACATCGGCGCAGCCCTGCTCGGCCACCTCAACCTGCAAACCCTCCAGGGCTACGTCGCCGTGTTCGCCGAGGACGTCGTCGGCCACTACCAGCAGTTCCTCAACCACCGCCGCAGCATGCGCCCCGAGTTCGAATACCCCGACGTCGCCTCCGAGGAATGGAAGGAGTTCGAGAAGCATTTCGACAAACGCAAGGTCGAACTGGGCAACTGCGCACGGCCCTACGGCACCAGCTGCCAACACGAGCACGCCTGCATCCGCTGCCCAATGCTCCAGGTCAACCCCAAGATGCTGTCCCGACTGGCCGAGCTGGAGACAGAGCTGCTGGCCCGCCGCAAACGAGCCCACGCAGAGCAGTGGCTCGGCGAGATCGAAGGCATCGAACTCACACTGACCTTCCTCCGCACCAAGCAAGCCGAAGCAGCCCGACTCACCAGGCGAGCACCCGTCCACCTCGGTCTTCCTCGGCCCCGACCCGAAAACCCGTCATGACCCACTTGACGAAGTGCAGAGAAGAGCACGCAGCCGACGCCGCTCGGAGTTACGCGCCGGCCAACCGGTACAACGGCCTCGGTGACATCGACATGGGCCTTCTCGCCACCCTCACCGGCGCCAGCTTCGACGCCGTGCGGGCTGCCCACAAAGCCGACCTGGCCGAATGGGCGCGCGAACAGCAACTCCGCGACCACCCCGACCTGGTCGTTCTCGACGCAGACCTCGACCGCATCCGACGCTGCTCCTGACCTGAAAACAGCGGGACGTCCGCTCTGCCAGACGATCTACCGCGCGGACTTCCGCCCGCGACAGCTCAAGTCGGCCCAGTCGCCTTCCCGGAGGGTAGGGGGCTGAGGAACATCGGAACGAAAACCGGCGGCCGCTCCGCTGTCTGGTCAAACTGGCCAGATAACCCGTGGCCGACTCGGTGGCCCGCGCACGGGCCCGTACCCCCTCGTCTGGGCCGACTCCGTCTACGCGGGCAGGCTCGTGACCTGGGCCAAACAGCACCTGAACCTGACCATCAAGACCGTCAGCCGCCCCCGCGACACCACCGGCTTCGTCGTCCTGCTCCGCCTTCTGGGTGGTCGAGAGGACCCTCGCCTGGATCATGCACGCCCGCCGGCACGCGAGGGACTACGAACGCCTCGTCCAGCACTCCGAAACCCTGATCACCTGGGCAGCCATCACCCTCATGACCCGCCGCCTCACCCGTCGGCCGGCCCGCCGAATCGTGGCTGTGGTGACGACCACGAACCAGCTCGCGCTGACGACCTGACACAGCTCCTCAGTAGGGTAAGAGGACCACGACAGCGTCGGTCAGCTTGCCGGTCCCGCGACCCCTGAGAGGTGCTTTCCATGCCCCATCCACGAACGCCGCCCTACTCGACGCACGTCCCCCCGGTCACGTCCTTGCGGCGTCGTGGTCTCAAATCGCGAATCACCCGCGTGATCATGTTAAGGGCCCGCTGGAAATGGGGGCGGGGCGACGTCGCCGGGGCGTGCCGGGCCTATCGGTGGGCGGTGGTGCATGGTGATCGGTTCTGGCAGGGTTTCGCGAGTCGATGCCAGGCCGAGGGACTGCACGAGTTGGGGGACACCGCAGGCGCCGTCGCTGCCTACCAGCGTTGCATCGAAATCGGCGACCGCAGCACCGCCTCAAGGGCAGCCGAGTCCCTGGGCGGACTGCTGGACTACCTGGGGGACACCGCAGGCGCCGTCGCTGCCTACCAGCGTTGCATCGAAATCGGCGACCGCAGCACCGCCTCAAGGGCAGCCGAGTCCCTGGGCGGACTGCTGGACTACCTGGGGGACACCGCAGGCGCCGTCGCTGCCTACCAGCGTTGCATCGAAATCGGCGACCGCAGCACCGCCTCAAGGGCAGCCGAGTCCCTGGGCGGACTGCTGGACTACCTGGGGGACACCGCAGGCGCCGTCGCTGCCTACCAGCGTTGCATCGAAATCGGCGACCGCAGCACCGCCTCAAGGGCAGCCGAGTCCCTGGGCGGACTGCTGGACTACCTGGGGGACACCGCAGGCGCCGTCGCTGCCTACCAGCGTTGCATCGAAATCGGCGACCGCAGCACCGCCTCAAGGGCAGCCGAGTCCCTGGGCGGACTGCTGGACTACCTGGGGGACACCGCAGGCGCCGTCGCTGCCTACCAGCGTTGCATCGAAATCGGCGACCGCAGCACCGCCTCAAGGGCAGCCGAGTCCCTGGGCGGACTGCTGGACCGCTTGGGGGACACCACAGGCGCCATCGCCACGTACCAGCGTTGCATCGAAATCGGCGACCGCAGCAGCGCGCCGGCAGCAGCCGAGTCCCTGGGCGGACTGCTGGACCGCCTGGGGGACACCACAGGCGCCATCGCCGCATACCGGACGGCGATCCGGCTGGGATGCGAGCGGCGGACGACTGATGCATCGGAACGGCTGGCCGACCTGCTCGAAGCCCAGGGCGACGAGGTGGGCGCGCGGGCGGCACGCGCCCACCGGAACGTGCGGGTGAAGCTTGCAGGCGCTCTTGAAGATATCGGACACAGCTACACTCACGTGCGCTCGCGGGAATTCGCGCCGCATGTCGTGTCCGTCCTGCGCCATGGCGAAATCGTCGAAGATGTCATCTGGGCCAGACACCAGCCCGGGTTCCGGGATGGTTACCTGATCCTGACCAACCAGCGGCTTCTCATGCTGAACGACTTCCACTACCCCGATAACCGTGCCTGCCGCGCGGACGGCCCGCTGCCGGCATTCGAGTACTTCGCGTTTGATCGTGCAGGGATCACCCACACAGTCGACAACAACGCGAAGAAGCCCACCCTTACGGTGCAGTACGGCGACGGTTCAAGCGCACCGCAGGTCAAACGCATCGAGTTCCAGCATTCCCGTTACCTCCGTCACCTGGCCGAACTGCTGGCTCAGGGCTGATGACCTGCTGAACGACTCCATCGCCCACAGCGCTCGCCAGGGCCGATCCGGACGACGTGTCCTGTCGCGCTTGCCACAGATAACAGGGTCGCTTCACCTACGGCCTGAGGAACGTCACCGCAGGTGACGACCCGCCGCCGCCCGGCCGCCAGCCCCCACCAGCGGGGACGGAGGCTTAGCGCCGGTTTTCGTTCCGATGTTCCTCAAGCCCCTGGTCGGCGAGGGGACGGCGGCCAGTATCGGCTCCGCGGGCATCGTCAGCATGCCCCACGTGCTACCACGCAGCCCGGGCCAGCATCCGGGAGCCGTCCACCAGGTGTCGCGGCCGGGCGTACGCCAACCGGTCAGACGGCGCGCCCGGCGGGGTCCGGCCCGCCGCGTGCTCACAGGGTCAGCTCCCACCGGGGGCCCTGCGGGTCGGTCAGCCACACGTACTGGCCGTGTGGTGCGACGCTCAGGCCGAAGGCCGTCTGCCCCGGGCTGCCCGCCGCGCGCCAGGTCTCGACTGCGGCCTCCACGCCGTCCCACACCCGCCGGGGGCCGCCCTGGCGGACGCGCCAGGTGCCGTCGTCGCCCGGCAGCAGCAGCGCGTACGAGCTGGTCTTGGGGTCGATGAAGTAGTCGCGGTAGGGGCCCTTGTCCACGGAGTAGCCGATCCACTGGATCTCCGGGGCGCCGAGCTGGGCGACGAAGTTGCCCGTCCAGTCGTGGCAGACGTCCGCGCCCACGGCAGTCTCCCGCTCCTGGCCAGGCTGGGCGACGACCTCGGAGACGTCGCCCAGCTCCGGTGGCGCGTCGGTACGGGCGATCATGAAGGAGACCGTGCCGGGCAGGAAGCGGCCTTCGGCCCGCGCGGGCCCGTGCACCGTCAGCCGGGCCAGGCCGGAGGCCGCCAGCCGCCCCTGGAGCGTGGCCAGCACGACCCCGCCCGGCCGGGTCTGCTCCAGCCAGGGCCGGGGCACGGTGCGCACCGAGCAGGTGGCGATGAGGCGGTCGTACGGCGCGTTCGCGGGCACCCCGGCGAGCCCGTCGCCGACGACGAGCGCCGGGTGGTGGCCCAGGCCCCGCAGGGCGGTGGCGGCGCGCCCGGCGACGCCCGGGTCGATCTCCACGGAGGTGACGTGGCCGTCGCCGAGGCGGCGGCACAGCAGGGCGGTGGAGTAGCCGGTGCCGGTGCCGATCTCCAGCACCTGGTGCCCGTCGGCCACGTCCAGGTCCTCCAGCATCCGCACCACGAGGCCCGGCAGGGTGGAGGAAGAGGACGGGGAGCCGGTCACGGGCCCGTCGGCGTCCTCGGGCCGCAGGTGGCCGTCGATGAGGGTCACCAGCGACTCGTTGGCGTACGCCAGCTCCAGCCAGGCGGCCGTGCCCGTGCGCTCCGGGGTTACCGGCGTCCACCGGTCGCCGTCCCGGTGGAAGAAGGACGGTACGAAGCGGTGCCGGGGCACGCCCTCGACGCACACCTGCCAGGCGGCGGACCGCAGGTCGCCGTCGGCCCGCAGCCGCTCGGCGAGGCGCCTGCACAGCCTCGCGGCCGTCTCGGCGTCGATCTCGGGAATGTGGATCACGCGGGCAGTCCTTTCCGCAGCAGGTCGGCCATGGCGGTGGCGACGCCTGGCTCGGGCTCCGAAGGCCGAAGGCCAGGCCCTGTACGTTCGCGCGGGGTGTGGTGCCCCGCCCGCCTGCTCGCTTCAGGCGGGCGGGGCCGAGTGCCGACGGGGCGCCCTTCTACCCCACCGCGTCGGCACCCTCCCGTCCCTCACCGCCTGCGCAGGTGGCAGCACCCAGGGCCGCCGCGCCTACCAGACACGGCCATGGGTGAGTGGGTGGGAGCCTGGGACGTGGCCATCCCGTCTCGACCAGCCCACCGAGGGACGCTGGTCCCGTTCCGCCCGGGTGCGGCACCCGGCCGGAACGGGGGCTTGCGGGTTAAGCCTTCGGTGCTTCCGCTGGTCGGCGTGCCTTCTTCCGACCGGCTTTCTGCGCGAGGTACCGGGTGGCGGGCGGTCCGACGAGAGCGTTGATTCCCGTCATCTTCTCGGAGGTGCGTTGCATGAGGTAGGCGCGGCGGCCGTTGCGGAGCACGGTGTCGACCAGATTCCAGCGGTGGGTGTCCCGGTAGTGCCGCATCAGCTTCTCGCCGGGGACCGCGCGGCGGACCCAGCGGGGGCGGCCGAGGTGCGCGGCGAAGTCGAGGATCCACCAGGCCATCAGCCGCGCCGGACGGTCGTGCCGGAAGGCGGGGTGGGTGTAGGTGCTGAGCATGGTCAGGGCAGGCTCGGCGCGCTGCTCGTCCGCCCATCCCCAGCCCTGGGTGTTGTTCAGCAGGACGGTGCAGCCGATGAGCCGCCCGTCCTCGACCAGCACCCACACCAAGGGCCGTCTATCGTCCTCGCGCTGCCCGACCAGGGTCGTGGCCAGCGGTCCCTCGGTGATGGGGATGCCCTGGGTGCTCATCCACCGCATCCTGGCGTCGATCAGCTCGCCCATCGCGGTCAGGTCCCGCTCGGACGCGGGACGCATCTGGTACACGCTGGCCTTCCTTACGAACAGGCGCCGTCGCGCGCGGAGACGGCTTCGTGCAGGAGGTGGAGGGTGCTGTGGGTGTCGTGGCTGGCTGTCAGGCGCCAGCCGGGCAGGCGGTTGAGCGCGGTCAGGACTCCGGCCGGGCTGCCGGCGGCGGGGGCGTCCGGGTCGGGGTCGAGGAGGCCGAGGATGTCCGGGTCGGGGCCGCGGGTGAGGTCTTTCTCGGTCAGCTGGGGGTGGTGGCCGGTGATGGCTGGCGGGATCTTGGGTTTCAGGCGCGGGCGGATGATCGCGGTGGCCCGGCCGCTGCGGGCCAGGGGGACTCCGACCCATTCGGTGACCTGGTCGGGGCCGAGGACCGCTGTGATCTCCCGGCCTCCCATCCGTACCGGGGTGTACCGGTCGTCGGTGAGGGCGGCGGTGGACGTGTCGTCCTGGGCGGGGTGCGGGTTGCGTCCGTTCTTCAGCCGGTCGCGGACGATCACGGACCAGTTCAGGGCGTGCAGCAGGCCCAGGCCCACGGTGACCGGGGCGGGCCAGGGCAGCAGGCGGACCTGCCCGGTGCCCGGCTCGGCGCGGCAGTACACCGCGCTGTCGGCCAGCAGGTCCCACCCGTGGCGACCTGCCAGCAGCAGGGCCGTGGCCGTCTTCCCGGACCCGGGCGGGCCGGGGATGAGCACGCCCTGGTTTCCGCGTACCGCGGCTGCGGCGTGCAGGAGGGTCCAGCCCGCGCGCAGCAGCTGTCCGTGGACGGCCTGGCGGGCGATCCGGCAGGCGGCCACAGCCACCTGGGACTCGCGGGCCCCGGCGATCTCCACGTCGGGACCGCTGCGGCGGTAGGCGAGCTTGGCGTGCGGAGAGACGGCCACGGTCGCCGTCTGGCTGCCCGTCCCGCTGCGGCCGACGAAGGTCTTCTCCCCCGCGTAGACGACGGTGGTGCTCATGCCCCGGAAGGCGGCCGTGGCCAGCTGGACGTGCCGGGGACGGCTGACCTCCGCCTCTACCACCCACCCCGCCGGGGCCGGCGTGTCCGGGATCTCGTGAACGGTCCACCAGGAGCCCAGATCGCGGCGGACCAGGTCCAGCACCGCGGGGCTGGAGCTGCGCACGGTCACGGCGGCGGTGCCCGCCGCCCGGACCCGCAGAGCGGTCGTCGGAGTGGTCGACTCGGTCAACTCGACAGGGGCCTTTCGGAGAAGTGCGGGTGGGACGGCCTCGGGGGCCGTCGGGTGCGGGAGGGATCGGTGGCCGGGGGCCGGGCCCGGTCGGCGGTACGGCCGACCGGGCCCGGCCTGGCTGGTGTCAGCGCCTGGCGAGCGCTCGGGTGAAAGCGGCGGCGTCGCGCACGGTGCCGACACCCGAGGCGATGTCCCGGCCCGGGTGGGCGCAGTAGCCGGTCACGTCGGGGATGTCGTTGCAGCCGTCCGTGACGTCCTGCGTTCCGTGGCTGCCCGGGGTGATGCGGGCGAGGGCGGCGTCGAGGCGGCCGAGGGGGTGACCGGCCTGCTGGGCGGCCAGGGCCACGAGCCCGGCGAACAGCGGCGCGGCGGCGCTGGTGCCCGCCACGCGGATCCAGCCCGGCTCCTGGCCGGGGAGGACGTTGACGCTGCTGTAGGCGAGCACGCGGTTGCGCGGGCTGGCGGCCATGGTGATGTCCGTGGTCGAGCGCGCGGGCCAGAAGGCGCGGGATGTGCCGGCGCCGGTGGCGTTGTAGGTGCCGTTCGCGGTCCACAGCGTGTCGGGTGCGGTGCGGTAGCCCTGGTCGTCGGCGTGCAGCTCGCTCCCGCCGACGCCGGTGACGACCGGGTCGGATGCGGGCCAGGGCACGGCCCGCTCCGGGTACAGCGCGGTCCCGGCCAGGTTCGGGCCGGTGGGCCCGGTGTCACCGGTCGCGGCCACCAGGGTCGTGCCCCGGGCCGAAGCCGCCGCCAGGCCCTGGCGCAGCCGGTACAACGCCCGGTAGTCCCCGGGCCGGTGGACATCCTCGGCCAGCTGCTGCTCGTACACCCCGTAGCTGAAGTTGATGGCGGTGATGTGCCGGGTGCGGGTGAGCCAGTCGACGGCCTCGGACACCTCCTTCCACCCCGCCGCGCCGCTGGTGATGTTGACCGGCGTGCTCACCAGGATCAGGTGCGCGCCGGGCGCCATGGCGTGGATCAGTGCCAGGTCGATGTTGGTTTCCTCGACGTTCTGGCCCTGGACCGGGTCGCTGGGGTCCGGGTCGGGGACGTCTCCCCGCTCGATCACCTCGATCCGGGTGCGCGGCAGGCCCGTGCCGTCGCTGAAGCGGTCCAGGTCGTCCTGGGCGAACTTGTTGCGCATCGGCATGACGACCGCGATGGTCTGCCCGGCGCCGTCGATGCCGCGCTCGTGCAGCTTGTCGACGCCGTACAGGCGGTGAAGCTCGGTGGGCCCGTAGCAGGGGTGGCCGAAGGCGGCCCGGCACTCCGCCGGGCTCCACGGGGCGGTACGGGCAGCCGCGCGCGCCGCCGTGACTTTTGAAGCGGTGCGTGCAGTCGTCCCGTCGTTCAGCGGCAGGAAGGTGGTCGGCGCGCTGGGCGTGCTGCTGGCGGCGGTTTTGGGCAGGGGGAGGGTGGCGGCGGCCAGCAGGGCGGTGGAGGCCAGGCTGGCGGCGATGGCGCTGGTCGCAGCGCGGGAGCGGTGGATCACGTGGCTCTCTCGTCGTCGGATATCGGTGTCGGAATCAAGGGGCCGACGGCAGACGGCCCCGGGCCCGCGCCCGGTCGGCACGGGAGTACAGGGGAAGGCGGTGGTCGTACGGCCGCGCGGCGAGCAGGCGCGGCGACGGAGACCGCGCGCTCAGGGCGGCGCAGGGCCGGCCTGCTGGGGTGGTCGTCGGCGGTGGCCCGGCCGGGTGGGATGTCCCAGACCCCGGGGCCCGGCCGGGCCGGTCGAAGGGCGGGTCCGCCGGAGTCCCCGGCCGACGGGCCCGCCCGGTCTCAGGCGGCCGGGCTCACCGTCCGGGAGCGGGCAGCGCCGCGCGTGCTGCCGCCGCTTCGGACAGGTGCGCCGTCCAGCGGGCTCGTTGGCCGCACGGTCATCTCCTGGCTTCCGCGCCGTGCCGTCCCGGGGGATGGCCGTCGGGCGGTGGCGGGGGCAGGAAGACGGGCACGCCGCTGGACAGCGCGGTGTGGGCGGCGCGGATGCGGCGCGCCAGTGCGGGGGCGGTCCTGCGGTCGAGCTGGTCCAGCGGCACGGCGTGGACGCCACGCAGTTCCTCCGGCGGCAAGCGGATCCGGTGCCACTCCTGCGGGGCGACCGGGTCGAGGCGCCACAGGAGGTTGAGGCCGTCGGGCTTTCCCCGCTCGGGCTGGGCGGGGACGTACTCGCACACCAGCAGGTCCTCCGCGGTGACTGCACGGGGCAGCCCGAGTTCCTCCCAGACCTCCCGGGTCAGCGCGTGGCGCGGGTCCTCGCCGGCCTCGATCGCGCCGCCCACGAGCTTCAACGGCCGGTCGTCCCCGCCCGCCCCGGCGCGCTCTGTCCGCCGACCCGGCGTCCAGGCTGCGGCCGTCGTCGGGCCGTACGCGGGTTCCACCAGGACCAGGCGTTCCTGGTGGTCGTGCAGCAGGGCGAGGGAGCCGAGCGCGCGGCGCGGCCAGTCCCGCCGCCCGTACGGCGTCACATCCGTCAGCGGCATGACGCCTCCTTCCCAGCGTCCGCGTCCGGCGTCGCGGCGCCGGGCTGTCGGCTGGGTGTGCCGAGGAGGCCGAGCTGCCAGCCGCGGGTGACGGCGTGCGCGGCGGTACGGGCGCCCAGCACCGCGCACAGGGCGCTGATCTCGCGGCGCGCGCGGCGCGAGGAGGTACCCAGCCGGGCGGCTGCCTGCCGCACCTTCAACCCGTCCGCGAGAAGGTCCAACAGCGCCCGTTGCCGCGCGGGGATCTCCGGCCGCATCTGTTCGTCGCCGGGCGGCGGGGGGAGCTGTCCGGAGGTGTAGGCGGCGTGCACCAGGCCCGGCCGCTCCGGGGCGCCGAGCTTCTCCGCGCTCAGGCGCAGGTAGCTGTAGACCGTGTTGTCCGACAGGCCGAGCGCGGCGGCGGCTTCGGTGGGAGTGCTGCCCTGGGCGACCAGCGCGAGCACCTCCCTCTGGCGTGCCGAGAGCGGGACCGCGGCCGTCGGGGTGGCGTCGCGGGCCGTCACGCTGTCCTCCTCCAGGTCGTGGCGGGCACCGGCCGCCGCAGCGGCGTGGGACGGGTGGGATGGTGGGCCGGTCCCCGGCCGGTTGGACTGCCGGGAGCCGGTCGGCGGCGGCGCGTACGGAGGCCGCCGCCCGTCCCGGTGGGAGGTCGTGGCACGGGCAGGGGCCGCGCCGTGCCAGCCGTCCCCCACCGGGAAGCGGGAGGTCGTGCGATCGGCCCGAGGCCGAGGACCGGTCGTCATCCCCACCACGCCAGGGCCACGAAGTTGATCGACAGGTGCACGGTGTTGTCCGTGACGATGAGCAGCCCGAGTGCCAGGCCCCGGGAGACGTTCCGCGGCGAGCCGTAGTTCGTCCGCGCCTCCGCCCACGCCGGGCGCCGCCCCGCCGGGGCGAGAAGATTCCGGAACCACACCAGGTACTTCGCGGCCCGGTAGCGGTCCAGCACGATGTGCGTCCCGACGATCAGCGCCAACGCGATCAGCGACCGGGTGATGAACAGGAAGGGCAGCCCGTACAGCAGGCCGTGCAGGACCGCCGGCCACCAGCGCTTGACCTTCTCCGCCGCCAGCCACTCCGACTGGAGCACGAAATCGCCGATCAGATGAGCCAGCAGGCCCTCGAAGACGCGCATCAGGCTGCCACCGCCCGAGACCGGTAGAAGTATCCCGCTCCCATTAAGCGGCCTAACGTCTCGTCATCAGCCTGGCCGCCGATGCCGGACAGTCGGTAAGCGCCGACGCGCTCGTTCTGACGCGTCACCCCGCGGCTCCGTCCAGTACGACCGCGAAACAGCACCAGGTGCTCGTACCGTTCCGGCCCCAGCGGTCGGCCAGCGCCTCGACGATGATCAGGCCGCGCCCGTTCTCCTCATCGGTGCCCGGATGTCTGACTTTCGGATCGCCGGAGGTCTTGTCGTCCACTTCGACGCGTACTTCCGCCGTGTCCTCCAGGTAAGAGATGCAGAGTTCGACATCGTCGGAGTCGCCGTACTGGATCGCGTTCGTGGCCAGCTCGCTGATCAGCAACGTCGCCGTATCGACGTACCGGCCGAGGTGCCAGTGGCGTAGTTGGGCGGCGCCGATAGCGCGAAGGCGGTGGACCTGCTCGGGCTCGCGCACGAACGACAGGTGAAGGCGGCTCGGCGGCTCGCCGGGCCGCGAATCGCGCGCGAAGGTGCCGTGGGGCTTCACCGTCGTCAATCTCCGATCCGATATGGCACCCATGGCCGTCCCTTCGTAGCCAGGCCCTCGCCCGATCCGGCACGTGGAGTGACCGCCTCATGCGGTCTCCGTGGTGCACGGCAGCTTCCAGCGGAGACCGATGCCTTCACCAGTGACATGGGAGTGACGTGTCGTGACACTTGATGCCTTCGTTGTGTCACTTGGCCGTCGAAGGTGGACGGCTGGACGTCGCCTGCGGCGCGATGGGGGTACTTGCTCCTACGGTGGGCAAGGCCAGGGCACTACCACAGGAGCGGTGATGCAGCGACCAGTCCTCTTTCAGAAGCTGCTCGGCGAACGGCACTGGGGCGACTACGAGGTCTTCCGGCGCCGGTACGAGGCAGCGGCCAAGGAGCTGGCCCGCTTGGAGGGCCCGCCGTCCCTGGCCACCTGCACCATCGGCAAGCGCCAGTTCCTCCGGTGGGCACATGGCGAGTTGGAAGGCACGCCGAGGTCCGACGCCCGCCGGATTCTGGAGTACTTGTTCCAGATGCCGGTGGCAGCGCTGTTCCGGCCGATCCAGGAAGTCGCGGTAGGAGACCCCGAGGCGGCACCGGCACCGGACGGCACGGAACATCCCGGCCCCACAGGGCAAGCACCGTTCGCGACCAAGGACATGGTGATGGAAGCTGCTCACGAATCAGCGCGCTTCGCCGCCAGGGCCGAACGCAGTAACGTCGGCCCGCACACCCTGGAACAGCTCGGCGCCGACATCCGGCGGATAGTGACCACGTATCCGAATCGGCCCGTCGGCCCACTGTTCTTGGAAGTGAAAGAACTTCGGGACCGCGCCTTCGAGCTGCTGGAGGGAAAGCAGCCTCCGCAGTACACGAAGGACCTGTACCTCGCGGCGGGCACGCTGTGCGGGGTCCTCGCGAACGCGAGTTTCGACCTGGGCCGCTACGACGCGGCCGAGACGCAGGCTCGTGCCGCGTTCCTGTGCGGCGAACTCGCCGGCCACAACGGCCTCCGGGCATGGGTGCGCGGCTTGCAGGCGCTGATCGCTTACTGGGACGGGCGGCCCCAGGACGCCGTACGGCTCGCCGCCGCCGGACGCGACTTCGTCCCCGAGGAGGGGACGGCCCACATCCGGCTCGCCAGCATCGAGGCCCGTGCGCACGGGCAGATGAACAACGCCGACGAGGCGCTTTCCAGCCTGCGCAGGGCGGAGGAGCTGCGCGAGCGGGCCGACGGCCCGGACATCCCCGGCGGCATGATGTCGTTTCCGCTGGCCAAACAGCTGTACTGCGCCAGCACCACCCACCTGTGGCTCGGCGGGCGCCAGAGCCTGATCGACGCTGAAGGGCACGCGGAAGAGGCGGTGGCCCTGTTCGAGGCCGACGCTCCCGAGCAGCGCCGCCTCGGTGAACTCTCCC
Source organism: Streptomyces sp. B1866 (assembly GCF_031932565.1). Lineage (NCBI taxonomy): Bacteria > Bacillati > Actinomycetota > Actinomycetes > Kitasatosporales > Streptomycetaceae > Streptomyces > Streptomyces sp. B1866. The sequence goes on along the minus strand of NZ_JAVSCF010000004.1, from coordinate 28,420 downwards.
TCGCCCGCATGGACCTGGCCGTGGCCCGGCTCGGCAGAGGCGATCTCGAAGGCACGGCCGTACAGGTCCACACGGTGCTGGGCGTCGCCGCCCGCCGCCGCATCGAGAGCGTGTCCAAGCGGATCGAGCAGTTCGGGCGATACCTGGCCGTGCATCCCGCGGCCTCGTCCCAGGCGGCGCTCGGGCTGAGGGAGGCGATCATCTCGCACAACGCCCGCGGGCACGCGGCGGCGCTGCCCCCGGGAGCGGCCTCGTGACCGTGATCACCCTTCTCCACCCGGGCTCCATGGGGGCCGCCGTCGGCGCGCAGGCCGTTCGCGGCGGCGCGCGCGTCCTGTGGGTGCCGACGGGCCGCAGCGCGGCCACGGCGGAGCGGGCGGAGAGAAGCGGACTGGAAGGCCGGGCGAGCCTGGCGGAGGCCCTGCTGGACAGTGACCTCGTCATCTCCGTCTGCCCTTCCCAGGCCGCGGAGGACATCGCTCTCCAGGTCGCCGGGCAGCCGTTCGGCGGCGTCTTCGTGGACGCCAACGCCGTCAGCCCGCAGCGCGCCCTGCGCTTCAGCGAGATCTTCCGGCGCCGTGGCACACCGATGGTGGACGGGGTGATCTTCGGCGCGCCGCCGACCGGCGAGCGGCGGGCCCGGCTCTACGTCGCGGGCGACCCGGACGACACCGCGGTGCTCGGCGCCGCGTTCGACGGTACGAACGTCGACGTCCGCCCGCTGGACGGTCCGATCGGTACGGCCTCGGCGCTGAAGATGGCCTTCACCAGCTTCCAGAGGTCCGCGCGGACGCTCACGGCGGTCGCGCACGCCCTGGCGGCGGCTCACGGGGTCGGTGACGCGCTGAATCGGGAGGCCGAGGTCATGGTCTCGGAGATCCTGTCGGACCCCGGCTACCTGCCCAGCGTCGCGGCTCGGGCCTGGCGGTGGATTCCGGAGATGGAAGAGATCGCCGCCACGCTCGACGCAGCCGGTCTGCCGGACGACCTCGCGCGGGCCACGGCCACCGTGATGCGCTCCTGGGAGAAGGACAAAGATCGCTTCGACATTCCGCTGGATCAGGTGCTGGAGCGCCTGCGAACGACCGGTTCGACAGACGGGGTGGAAGGCGATTCGGGACCGACCGGGTCACTCCGATAGCGGTTCCAGGTCTGGGAACGGCCGAGCGCGGCAGCACATGAACAGTTCGGACAGCCTGCGCCCAGTCGCGCGTAGCAGATCAAGGCTGGGGGCGCATGACCTCGGCTCTTAGTACTCCAAGCGCACGGGCCACTGCCGAGCAGGAAGCCCGGGGTAGCTCGCATCCCGACACCATGCACAGCCCGGCGCTCACGCCGCAATCTGTGCGCAACAGCTTATGCGGACCAGGCCGTCAGGCCGATGCCACCTTGTGCGTTAGGGAATCTCAGGCGAGGAGCAGCAGGCAGTCCCAGGGCGCGGGTGGGTCGGGCGGGAGGAGGCCGGCGTAGTCGGCGAGGGCGAGGGCGGTCCCGGCGGCGCCGGTGAGGAATCCGGGGTTGTCGTAGGCGGTTCCGGCCTCGGTTTGGGGGAAGCCGAATGGTCGCCCGGGGTCGTGGAAGGAGACGGTGTGTCCGGCGGCCTGTTGGGCTACGGCCGCGCATGTGGTTCTGGAGGCGGTTTGGAGGACTCCTGCTGCTCCGTGGCAGAGTGCGGGGCCGTCGGTGTCCCACTGGTGGGGTGCTCGGTCGGCCAGGGTGGTGATGGCGGTCCGGCCGGTGCGGCTGAGGTCGGGGTCGGCCAGGGCCTGTCCTGCGAGGGTGAGGGCGCTGCCGATGCCGGGGGTGCCGTAGCACCAGGCGTCGCGCCTGCCGGGCGGCCGGGGGTGTGGTCGCCGTGTGGGTGGGTTGTCGAGGTCGTTGCCGTTGATGGACGTCGGCCAGGAAGCGGCGGGTTCTTGCCAGGTGAGCAGCCAGGACGCGGCGGTGTGGATCGCTTCGGCTTGCCCGGGGACTGTGCGGCCTGTGAGGTGGGCGGTCGCGAGGAAGGCGAGGGGGCCGGCGATGCCGTGGGCCAGGCCCGTGGTGGCGGCGCCGGAGGCGTGGACGGTGACGGTCGGCGGGTGTTCGTCGGCGGGAAGCCACCAGCCGGGGCGGGTGCCGTGCTGGGTTCGGATGAGTGCTGTGAGGGTGGTCAGCGCGGCGGTGAGTCCGGGGTCGGCCGCTTCTTGGTGTCCGGCGGTGTGGGCGGCCAGGAGGACGCGGCCGATGCCGGCCAGGCCCCTGATCGTGTCGTACACCGCCCAGGGCGCGCCGGGGCGGCGGGCTTGGGTGCGGTGTTGCTGGTGGCGGGCGAGTCCTTGGGCGCGGGCGGAGAGCCAGGCGGTGGCGCGGCGGGCGGTGTCGCGGTACCGGTCTGTGTGGGGAAGGTAGCCGGAGCCGATGATCAGGGAGGCGGCCAGGCCGCCGGGGCCGGTGTAGATGCCGTCCGGTGGTGTGCGGTCGCACAGGCGGGCGGCGGCTTCCCAGTGGTGTGCGGCGGCGGTGGCGAACTCGGGGCCGGTGTGCGAGAGGCAGGCGTGCAGGAGCGCGGTCCCGGCGAGCCCGTCGCTCAGTGTCGCGGCGGCCGACGGGGTGAGCGCCGCAGCGACCCGTTGGGGGTCGAGCAGGGCGCGGGCCACCGCCATCGCCTGTCCAGCCAGGGTGTCAGCGCTGATGGGCGGCATGGGCCTGAGCCTGGAGGTGGAGGAGGTCGGTGGCCAGCGACCGGGCGATGCTCTCCTGCGCCGGGTCGGTGCCGAGCAGTCGGTTGCTGTGCATGTGGATCATGTCTGACGCGCACAGGATGGCGGTGTGCGGGTCGGGGAGCGCCGCCTGGTAGGCGCATAGCGCCGTGTGCCGGGCGGCCCAGGAAGTGGTGAGGGGTTCGGGGATGAGGGTGGTGGGCTCGTGCGCGGCGGAGCGCAGGCGGGGTCGCAGCGCGTCGCGGGCGCGCCGGTCAGGTGCGGCCAGGGGCCGACCGCGCAGCGCCTCGCGGGGGCGGGGGGACACGGTGCAGGCGATGTCCGCCGCGGCGACGGCCGCGGCCAGCAGCCGGTCGTCTCTCGCTGCGGTGAGAGCGAGGAAGCGGGCGGTGAACAGGCTGTCGGCGGCGAAGACCTCTTCGGCGGCGCTGATCGCCTTCGGCCCGCCGTAGCGCGCGGTTTCCGGCTCGTAGGGTTCCAGTGTCAGCCCGCCGGCGAGCCGTTGGTCGTACAGCGCGGCGGACCAGTCGGACAGCAGCGGCAGGGCGCGGGCTGCGAGGGCGCTCGGGTCGCCGTGGGCGCGGATGCGCAGGTGCTCGCCGAGGGCCGGGGTGTGGTAGCGCAGCCAGAACCAGCGGTCGATGTGCTCGGCCGCGGGCGCGAGGACGTCGGGGAGCTGCCGAAGGACGGCGTCCTGGTGGGCGGCGGGGACCGGGAGGGCGGCTGAGAGCCAGGCTCCTCCAGGACGGTGGTGGCGTTGCTCGCGGTGGTGGCAGACGGCCGTGCGGGGATCCGGGCGCGGCGGGTCAGGGGCGGTACGACGGGTCAGGTTCACCACCAGCTCCACCACGTGCTCTCCGCTTGGCCCGGGGAGGATCGCGTCGTGCGTGCCGGGGCCGTCGCCGAGGGGTTCGGTGACGGTTCGCGCGCCGCGACGTACGCTGCGGCGCAGCAGCTCCCGGTCGTCGTCCCGCTGTAGGTCCAGGGGGATGCGGCGGTCGGCTTCCTCGACCACCGCCACCTTCGGGGGCGTGGGGACGGCGTCGGTGCGCCATGCGGCCAGCGCCTTGTCCCAAGGGCGGCGGTCGGCCGCGGCGTCGGTCAGTTCATCGGGAAGCCTCCACCGAGCGGGGGCGAGGATGATGTTCTGGTAGCGGACGCGGGGGGTGTAGGGGGCGTACCCTGCCGGTCCCCACGACCAGGTGTGCCACGGGCGGGTTCCGGCGTGGCCGATCAGACGCAGGGCGCGCGCGGCGGGGGGCAGCAGGTCCGGTGCCAGGCGGCTGAACAAGACGGGGCGGACAGGCCGCTGGTGCCGGGCGGACCACACCGTCAGGTGGCCGTGGGCGCTGGTGACCAGCAGGTCGTCCGGCGTCAGGTCGCCCTCGCGCGGCGGGACGCCGAGGGGGATGCGGTAGGGGGCGAAGCCGGTTTCGACCGCGAGGGCGGCGGTCGGCCCGGTGCGCGGGCGGCAGACGATCTCGGCGACCAGCGGCCCGTCCTGGCCTGCGGCTTCGGCGGTCTGAGGGGCGAGTTCGGGCAGCCACCGGGCGAAGCGGCCACACGCCGCTCCGGCTTCCTGGGAGCCTCCGTCCGGGCAGACCGCCACCCGCAGTTCGTCGCCGTGGCGCAGCAGCCGCACATGGATCTCCGCGGTCGGCGGCGGGAGAGCCCCGCCGTGTGCCAACTGCTGCACCAGGGCGTCGTCCACGGCGATTTCGGCCTGTCCCCGGACGGTGGCCTCGGCCAGCAGGCGGGCCAGCCGGGCCGCCCGGCGAGGGCCGATGTCGTCCTGGGCTCCGATGTCGTCGGCGTCGGCGGGTGGCCCGATACCCGTGACGGGGTCGATGACCTCCAGCAGCGGCACCATCCGGTGACGCCCGTAGGCGCGGACGAACGTGTCGTGGTAGCCGGTGGTGGGGCCGGTGAGCTGGCTGACCTGCCACAGCACACTGGCCGCCTGCGCGGCCTGCTCTCCGACCGCGCGGGGCAGGGCGAGGGTGGCATCGGCCAGCGTGTCGGCGGTCAGCGGCCGTTCGACCCGTACGACCTCGTCCGCCGTCTGCTGTGCGGCGTGTAGCAGGTCGCGCCGTTCCGGCAGGCCCGGCGGTATCTCGTCGGCCCGCGCCAGCAGGTCCCGCAGCCGTTCCAGGGCGGGCCGCAGCGCCGCATCCGCCGGGAGCCGGGCAAGGAGGTGACCCAGCGGGTCGTCCCGCACATGGTGGGGAAGCAGGTCGGTCAGGAGAAAGCCGGCGCGGATCATCTGCCGTACCGCCGCAGCCGCTGCCGCCCCGGCCGCCGGATAGCGGGCGGCCAGGTCGGCGAGCACCTGCGCCGCGCGGGCTCCGCCCTGGCAGGCGTCCAGGAGCCACCGGGAGACGTCGGTCGCGCGGATGCTGCTGACCTGGGCGGTGCTTCCACCAGGTTCCGGGTGCTCGGCTTCCAGGCGTACGCCGCGCTGCTGCACCAGGTTGTTGGCGGTCAAGATCAGGCTCGGCAGTACTTCCCCGGAGTCCAGGAGCTGCTCCGCCACGGCGGTCAGCCACGCCGGGCTCGGGGTGGTGACGGCCCGGTGCCGAGAGCCAAGGCGAAGCGCGGGGGCCTGGCCGGTGAAAGTGGCGGGCGCGACGCCGGAGAACACGCCGTGCGGAGTGGCGCGAGTGCGGGAACGGAGGTCGTAGGCACGCCAGGTGGCCGCGCTCCGCGGATCTGACGATGCTGTGTAGGCGGCCTGCGAGGCGGACCGGCTCGCCAGGAACACGCCCTCGACCAGCAGGCCCGCACTGTGGTCGGCCGGCCCGGAGACGGCCGGGCGAAGAGGAATGCGGGCCATCGCCACCGGCTGGTGGCTGAACAGGCTGCGGACCATCACGCCCTTCCCAGCGTCGGATCACCCCGGGGGCGGCGCGGAAGCCGTCTCCGAGGCTTTGGACAGGCACGTCCACCCCGCAGGCCCGTCAGTGCCGGGTGTTCCCCTGCGGGGTGGCGTGGCGGGCGGGACCTACACGGCGTCGCAGCCGCCTAACGGCACCACCGGGCCGTCCGGCACCGCGCAGCCCGTGGTGTGGCCGGTGGTCGGCGACTGGCCGCATCCGTCGGCGGTGCACGGCTCGGAATCCGCACGGAGCCCGGAGCGGATGGTGGACAGGTCCGTGGTCTGAACGTCGAGGTCGAAGACGTCGTCCAGGGCGGTGCTCTGAGGCGTCATGGCTGTCCGCAGCTCCTCGTGGTGGATGGACGGGGATATCCCCGGCGCACAGGCCGGGAAGCCGGCCCGGTGTGGAAGCACCGGACGTCAGAGCAGGGAGATCACCAGCCGGGAGTAGCGGTTGGTGATGACCTGCCCCGAAGCGAGTTGGTCATCCGGGGTGGCGGCCGGGTAGGCGCGCACGGTCGGCTCCACCGAGCCTCGGTGGCCGCCGCTGTCCCAGGCGCGGATGCCGTCCGCGAGCCGTGCAGCGAGCAGATCGCGGTCAGGGCCGTAGGCGTGCACCCCCAGCTCGAAGGCGTCCGCGCCGCTCCCGGCGTCTGGGCGGATGGTGGTGAACGCGATTGAGCCGGCTTCCCACGTGGCCGCGGCGGCGATGGTCCAGCCGGACAGGCCGCGCTCGACGGCCCGGGAGCTGGCGTAGATCCTCGCGCACGGCACGAGGGTGCTGACCAGGTACAGGTCGAGGGAAGGCAGCACGCCCTCGCTGCCGCGCAGGACCACCCCGGTCCACACGGTACTCCGCGCAGAGGAGGCGACCGCCGCACGCAGCGACTCGGCGTCGGCCTGCTGGTCATCGTTCAGGCCCAGCCGCAGGTCGCCGCCGAGGAGGTCGAGGGTCCGGCCACCGTGTCGGTTGTCGCCCTGCATCCCGACGAACCCGCACCTGGTCTGCCCGCGGCTGCGCAGATGCCCCTCCTCGCGCGCGAAGGCGAAGATCTGGTGGATACCCCGGAAACTGAGCGGGACCACCAGCCGCCCCCGCGCGGCGAGCTGACCGCTCCAGGCGGGCGGGATATCGGGCGCCTGAGCGGTCACCAGGACAGCATCGAAGCCGCCGTCAGGCGCTAAGTCACCGGCCCCGTACGTTCCGTCCCCGCACACCACCCGCACGTTGCCGTACCCCGACTCGGCAAGCAGCCTACGGGCCCGGCCGACCACCTCCGGATCGATATCGACTGATACGACCTCACCGTGCTCGCCGACCAGCTCAGACATCAGCGCGGCGTTGTAACCGCCGGACCCGATCTCCAGTGCCCGCATCCCAGGGCCGAGCCGCGACAACTCCAGCATCTGGGCCTGAACCCACGGAGCAGACACAGAACTGACAGCGTGGCCCCGGTCATTCCGCTTCGTAACGACAGCATCGTTGACATACGCCTCTTCCAGTGAGGCACCGGGAAGGAAATGGTGCCGCGGCACCGTGGCGAAGGCCGCCGCGACCCGGTCGCTGAGGACATCCCCTCGCTCACGCAGCTGCTCCAGCAGCTTTTCCCGTAACACCGTGGCGTGTGCTGTCTCGTCGGTCGTCTCAGCGTTCATAACTGTGAGTGTAGTCGTGGGTTCGAGAGCGTCACCACAGGTGATCGTCTTGCGTTGATTTTTCACTTTCGCCAGATCTTGGCGGGCGTCGGCCCGGTCGCTGGGCTGCTTACCGCTGGTACCGCGGCTTCCCTCTCGTACCTCCCGTTGGCCAGCGGATCTGCTCGCGCAGTTCCTGGCTTCCGATCGGCTGTCGGGCGCTGACCAGGAGATCGTGACGATCCGGTGCCGCTTGGCAAGCACCAGCCCCGCCGGGAGCCGGTCGCCGGGGGTGTCGGCCGGATACACCCGGTACGTGGCATGGTCGGCGCGGTGCTCGCGGTCCCAGGTGCGGATCTCCTCCACCAGGCGGTGCGCGGCTTTCTCCGCGTCCGGCCCGTGGGCGTAGGCGCCGAACTCGTACAGGTCCTCCTCGCCGGGCACCGGCCGCCCGACCCGGTAGGCGAAGCTGCCGCCGTCGATGAGTGTGGAGGTGCCCAGCGGCGACGCGGTGGCGACGATGCCACGTTCGCGGGCCTTCCGGGTGCCGACGAGCAGGGCGTAGTGCGGCAATGCCGTGGCCAGCCACAGGTCCAGGTCGCTGAAGGGGACGGAGCCCCCGATGGTGACCCCGGGCCACGCCTCCGCCCGCGGCTGGGTCAGGGCCGCGCGCAGCCGGTCGATGTCGGCCTGCTGCCCGTCGTCCAGCCGCAGACCGACCTCCTCGTCCTTCTCGTCGTGCAGTACGGCCAGCCGTACCCGGTTCTCACCGGCGCCCTGCATCGGTACGAAGCCGCACAGCTCGTAGCCCCGGCTGGTCAGGTGCCCGCCCTCGTCCTCCAGCACGACCGACCGGGTCAGGCCCCGCGCGCGCAGCGGGACGATGACCCGTCCACCGGAGGCAAGCTGGTCCGTCCATGCCGGCGGGATGTCCCAGGCGCCGACGGTGACGATGATCCGGTCGTACGGGGCGTGCTCCGGCACGCCGAGTTCGGCGTCGGCCAGTGCGACGCGGACCCTCGGGTACCCGGCCGTCGCCAGGCAGTCGCGGGCCCGGGTGACCACCTCGGGGTCGATGTCGACGGTCGTCACCTCACCGTGCTCGCCGACCAGTTCCGCGATCAGCGCCGCGTTGTAGCCGCCGGATCCGATCTCCAGCACGCGCATTCCCGGGCGGAGCCCGGCCTGCTCCAGCATCATGGCCTGGATGCCCGGCGCCGACACCGAGCTGATCGTGGTGCCGTGCTCGTCCCGCTTGGTGACCACGATGGCCTGCGCGTACGCCGCCTCCAGCGTCGCCTCCGGCGCGAACAGGTGCCTCGGCACCGTGCGGAAGGCGGCCTCGACCTCCTTGGACACGATCGTGCCCTTGGCCACGAGGTCGTCCGCGAGCTTCCCCCGCAGGGCGGCGGCACGCTCGGAGTCGCTGGTCGGATCAGTCACAGGACGTTCCCCTTCTTGCACCGCGATGGTGCTTTCTCACCTGCTGATCGGTCTTGGCCAACCGACGCGTTTGACGTCGGCGGTGGTCGTCGACCTGGCACTGCGCGGCTACCAGATCCCCCGACCGCCACTGTGGAACCCCGCGGACGACGCGCGCGATCTCGGAAGCTGGTCACCCTTGGCCGCTCGCCCCCAGCGCGTCCACCGGAAGGCAGCCCCAGCAAGGCTGTCGCCGCGCGTCTTCCGGCAGTCTCCTGGAGAGCAGCACCCACCGACCGGACTGTAGTCGAATAGCTACAGTCCGGGTACACAAAAACGGTCTCGCCAGGGCTGCTTTCGACGGCCTTGAGCTGCTCGCAATTGCCCCCTCCAGGCTGAGGGACGGCCGAAAACCTTCCCTGACGTTCCGACGATCACGGCCAGGAGCTGGTAACCGGGCAACGCCTCGGCCGTCGCGGACGCTGCTCCAGCGGGCGGGGTGAGCAGGAGTCGTGGCGGGATTCTTGGAAGGTCGCCATGCCCAGCAGCCCCTGGTGTAGTGGTCGTGGCACGGTGGTTCGGGGAATCGGCGCGCTATCAGCCCGGTGGGGTCCACGCCGGTCATTCCCAGGTGACGGTGACGGGGTGGTGGGGGCGTGGCAGGACGAACCGCCCGGCGTCGGGGTCCGCTGCCGGTGGCGTGTGCGGGATGGCGAAATGGACGGCGCGGGCCCGGAAGCCCCGGTCCCAGGTGCTGATCTCCTGTCCGACGTGGTCGGCGAGCTGCTGCCCGGTCGGCCCGTGGCCGATGACGCCGACCTCGAACCGCTTCCCGCCGTCCTCGGCGGGTTCGGCGGGGCGGATGGTGAGGTAGGCGAGGCTGCCGTCGGCGGTGGTGGTGGACATGGCCACGGTGGGGGACATCGGCGAGACCAGGCCGCGCTCCTTGGCGGCGCGCTCGACGTTCATGCGCATGATCGGGTTGGCCAGGCGGCAGGCCAGCCACAGGTACAGCCACTCGAAGGACTCCATGGAGGCGAACAGCACACCGGTCCACGCCTCGCGGCGCGGGGTGTCCAGGACCCCGGTGAGTGCCTGCTGGTCGGTGGCGTCGTTGTTGTCCTTGTGGGTTTGCAGGGTGACCTCGCCGGTGCCGGTGAGGTCGATGCTGCCGCGCGAGTCGTCCGCGATGCCGCGCAGGGGCATGAAGGTGCACATCTCGCTGCCCCGGCTGGTCCACCCGTCCGGGCCGCGTTCGAAGGCGATGCTGCGGGAGGCGGCGCCAGCCAGGCGCAGGGGGACCACCAGGCGCCCGTCCGGGGCGAGCTGGTCCAGCCAGGCCATGGGTGTCTCGTATGCCCCGACGGTGGCGATGATCCGGTCGTACGGGGCCGCCTCGGGGTGGCCGTGGGCGCCGTCGCCGAGGACGACGTCCACGGTGGCGACTCCGGCGGCGGCCAGGTTCTTGCGGGCGCCCTCGACCAGGTCCTCGTCCACGTCGACGGTGGTGACGCGCCCCGTCTCCCCGGCGATGGCCGCCATGAGGGCGGCGTTGTAGCCGGTGCCGGCGCCCAGTTCCAGTACGCGATGGCCAGGGCCGAGCTGGAGTTGCTCCAGCATCATCGCGACGATCCGCGGCTGGGATGCGGCGCTGATGGACGCGCCGCTGCCGTCCTGCTTGGTGTAGACCGGCTCGTCCGCGTACGCGGCCTCCAGCGGGACGCCGGGCAGGAACAGGTGCCGGGGTACGCCGCGGAGGGCGGCCTCCACTGCGGGCGTACGGACGGGCTGGCCGCGCAGGCGGTCGGCCAGCTTGCCGCGGAGTTCGGCGGCAGATGCGAAAGAGGAGGGGCTGTCGTTCGTCGCGGTGGTCATTTCACGGGACCCTAGTGATGTCGGAGACGGCGCCGGAGGAATCCGGCCGTTCGGCGGCATGGAAAGACGCGGCTCGCCAACGCACGGCAATCCCGATTCCCCCCGGTTGTGACCCGTCTCAGGGTCGGTGAGGACCCCTCTGGCACCGCAAGAAGGGCCTCATCGCCCCGGTGTTGTGACCCCTCGCAGGGGCGATGAGGACAGGACCAGCTCCTGGTCGTCGTCCTCCTGGTCGTCGTGTTGTGACCCCTCGCAGGGGCGATGAGGACGGGATCGCGGACGTCTCCCTCTGGTAGGTTGGCGGGGTTGTGACCCCTCGCAGGGGCGATGAGGACTCTCGTCCACGGATCTCCCTTCGGGGTCGAGTAAAAGGTTGTGACCCCTCGCAGGGGCGATGAGGACCCCACGGTAAAGCCGCAGGTCGCCGGCACTCCTGGAAGGGCTCAGAGGTCCAGTTCTTCAGCGATCCTCCGGTTGTGCGTGTGGGCCCGGCGTGGCGCTGAAAAGCTGCCCCACCCCCGGACCCCCCATGGCGGCGAAGCGCTGCCCGATGTCGTGTGCCGGATGCCGACTGGTCGCAGGTTACGCGGTTGTCCGGGCCAGAGTCGACGGTCAGATTCGGAGCGCTTTGAGAGCGGATCTGACCGATTCTGGCGAAGATTGCTCGTTCTGTCGCATCGCCGGTCGGTTGTCAGTGCCCTGCTCTACGCTCACCTTCACTTGTCGTCATGACGCATGACGGCGCGTAGGAAAGATCTACTCGGAGGCGGGATGCGGCTGCGACTGGGTGTTGTGACCTCGGCGTCGGAACTGCCGTGGGGGGCGGTGTTGGCGCCCGGGCGCGGCGTGGCCTACGACGCGATGGGCCGCTACGCTCCGGCGCTCGGCCAGCGGGTGCACGACGGTGGTGTGGGTCCGCACGGGATGGCGCCGTTCGGTTACGGCGCGCCGGTGTTCGCCGGGGTGCGCCGTCGGCGTGGGCGGTACTCGGTCGGCGGGCGTGGGGCGGTGGAGTTCGGCAGTCCGCTGCCGGAGGTGGTGGAGGCGCTGGCCGGCGGTTTACGGCAGCGGGAGTTGCTGGACTGGGGCGGTGTCGCCCTTCGGGTGACCGGGTTGACGCCGGTCGAGCCGCCGGAGTGTGCTTCGGGTCGGGTGCGCTGGCGGACGGTCACGCCGGTGGTGATGAAGGGGTCGGGGCGGGACGAGTCGGGGGTGCGGACGACGCGGCAGGCGTGGGTGCTGCCCTCGGAGCCGGAGTGGCCCGTGTACTTCCAGGGCAATCTGCGGCGGAAGGCGGAAACACTGGGGCTGGACCCGAGCGTGGAGCTGGAGGCGGTGACCTGGGTCGGGCCGAAGCGGTCCTTCCGGGTGGGTGAGGGGGCGAAGCCCGGGGCCCCGGTCGAGGTGGAGTTGTCCGGGCCGCCGGAGACGCTGCGTGCCTTGTGGAGCTGGGGTTTGGGCCAGGCGAATGCTGCGGGGTTCGGCTGGGTGGCCGCGTGACCGCGCGAGCCGCCGAGACCGCGGAAGGGAGCGCGGCCGGGGTCGTCCTGACCGCGCACCCCTTGCAGCGCGTCGGCGCGTTCGCCCTTGCCGCCCTGGTCGGCCAGCGTGATCCGGTGCTGGGACCGGGCGACCTTGACCGGGCCATGGACGTGGTCGTCCGGGCCGCCGTCAGCGCGTCGGTCCGGGAGAGCAAGGACGCGGACGGGTTCTGGCAGAAGGTGAGCCTGTCGTTCTTCCCCAACTCTCCGATGAACCATCCGGGCCGCCGCAAGGGCAAGACGGCTGAGGGGCGGCCGAAGTCGGATGCGGATGTGCAGGCCGCCGTGCGGGCCTGGCTTCGCCAGCCCGACCCGGCCGACTGGCCCGGCGTCGGCTGCGTCCTGTGCGGGCGCCGGAGCGTCGGCTTCTACGGCAAGCGGGACGTCGTCCTGGCGGCGAGCGACGCCTACCGCAACACGACGCCGCGAGGCCACGAGGGCATGGCGTTGTGCTGGCCCTGCCTGTGCTGCTTCTACGCGTTGCCGTTCGGCTGCCAGTTGACAGGGGGTTCCTCGGCCGCCCTGCACAGCTGGGACGACGCGTTCGCCACCGCTGCCGTGGCGCGCCGCGTCAGGCGATCGCAGCGTCTTGCCATGACGGGGCAGGCGGCGGAGCGGGGCAGCGAGGTGAAGGAGGTCGTCGCTCTCCATGCCCTGCGCGCGTACGGCGAGCGTCTCGTCGCCGGGCTACAACTGCTGGTCTTCAACAACAACAACCGCGGGCAGCTCCTGGAACGCCACAGCCTGGAGCAGCCGCTGGCGGAGTGGTTGCGCAAGTCCAGTCGGATGCCCGGCCGCCGCAGGGGGTTCGCCGCGCTGCTGTGGGCGCACGCTACGGCGAGTTCTCCGGGCGTGGTGGGCCTGGCGCGGAATGCGTTCCGCGAGCCGGCCCGGGTCGTCTCCACCGGCGTCCGTTACCTGACCGGGCTGTCCGTGCGCCGTATCCCGGACCACGACGAAGCCCACGCACTGGCTGACCTGTTGATGAGGTTCGCGACCGAGGTGATGCAGATGGATGAGAAGGATCTTGCGGAGATTCGCGCCACCGCGCGGAAGACCGGGACGCTGCTCTTCGAGGCGACGTCCGCGGGGCCGCTCAAGCACCTGCGGTCCATGGTGAACAATCCGGTCCGGCTCCGGCAGTGGCTGACGAGGTGCGCCGTGGCCTGGGCCGGGCGGGATCACAAGGACAGCGAGGCGGGGCCGCTGGTCTCCGAGCGCGCGTTCGTCCTGCTCTTCGATCCCGGGGAGGACAATCCCGGGTGGTTCCACCGCAACCTGCTGCTGGTCGGCGTGCTGGAGGAACTGGCCCGGCGGGGGTGGCGGCTCCCCGAGCCCGAGCCGGTCGGTGAACTCCTCACCGCGCTGGACGCCGACGACCGCGAATACCTGGGCAACGAGACCGAAGCTGAGGAAGAGGAGGCCGACCAGTGACCTTTCTGGCCGGGAAGATCGTGCAGGACGTGGTCGCCGGAGCGCCCAACAACGGCGAGGGCGAGGACAACGTCGCCCGGGTGAAGTCGCTGAGCGTCGGCCGCGACCGGTATCCGTACGTATCCGCTCAGGCGCTGCGGCGCTGGTGGCGCGACTCGCTGCCGGCCGGCGAGCCCCGCTCCGAGGTCACCCGGTCCGGAGCGGGGAAGAACCAGCAGGCGTACACCGCCGGCCGGCCCGACCGTTTCCTGGACGACGACTTGTTCGGCTATATGGTGGCGGTGAAGAAGGAGAACTATCAGCGGGACACGGTGCTGGCCACTGGCACCCTGGTGGCCGTGGCGCCGCAGCGTCCCGCGCTCGATTTCGGCACGATGAGCCGCGATTTCCCGGCCGGCGAGCACCCGGTGATCCACCAGCACGAGCTGTACTCGGCGGTGCTCGCCGGTGACCTCCTGTTGGACCTGCCCCGGGTCGGCGTTTTCGAGACCGGCGGCAGCGGGCTGCGGGTGGCGGTGAGCCCGGCCGTCGCCAAGGAGATCCTGGCTGCCGGGGCCGAGGAGGTCACCTTCCGTAACGTCCCGGCGCTCGTGCTTCCGATGGCGGAGCGCCGCCGCCGCGTGGCGGTCCTGCTGCGCACGCTGGCCGCGCTGCGCGGCGGGGCCAAGCAGGCCCTGCACTACGGCGACCGGACGCCCGCGCTGGTGCTGCTGGCACCGATGTACGGCGGGGTCAACCCGTTCACCCGCGTGGTCGGCGCCCGGGACGGCAAGCCGGTCTTCCTCCCTGACGTCCTGCGGGAGGAACTGGAGGTGTGGCAGGACGAGCTGGACGGCCCGGTGCGACTCGGCTGGGCCCCGGGCTTCCTCGGCGACCAGCGGGAGCGTGCGCGCCACGAACTGGAGGACTTGATCAAGGGTGAGAAGGTGGTCTTCGGCCACCCGCGGAAGATCCTCACCGACCTCGCGACGGAGATCGAGGGCAGCGTGCGGGACGGCTGGTTCGAGGACGTACGGGCGTGAGCGGTACGAGCGCGGGGTCGGTTGAGGCGCTGGAGGTAACGGTCACCGCGCCGGTCGTCTCCTTCCGCGACCCGCTGTACTCGGGGGTGCAGGTCACCTTGCCGTGCCCGTCACCCGCAACGGTCGGCGGGCTGCTCGCCGCCGCGGCCGGGGGGTGGGATCAGGTGGATCCCGGCCTGGCCTTCGCCATGGCGTTCCACGCGCGCGGCCGGGGCACGGACCTGGAGACGTACCACCCGCTGGACGCCTCGGGCCGCAAGACGGACCCCGCGCCCCGTAACCGGGACTTCCTGGCCTTCGCCACCCTGCGGATCTGGCTCTTTGAGGACCTGGAGCTGTGGCGCCGTCGGCTGCGCCGCCCGCGTTGGCCCCTGCGGCTGGGCCGCAGCCAGGACCTGGTCGGCCTCGCCCTGCGTACGGCCGCCGTACGGGAGGAGCCCGGTGCGCAGCGTTCGGCGGTGGTGCCGGACGCGGCCGCGGCGGGGACGCTGCTGCGGCTTCCGACGGCGGTGGCCCTCGACCGCGCCGCCACCCGGTGGGGCACGTACCGCTTCGACGCGACCGGCCGCACGGCCGTGCCCGTGCCCGGGAGCCGGTCCACCGCTGAGGGCCAGGCCCTGGTGCGGCTGCCCTCACCGCACCCGGACACCGTCGTCCGCGCCCCGGCCTGACGCCGCCGTCGTCCCGGCTGCCGATCGCCACCTGCCGCTGCACCGACCGTTGAGGAGAGCACCCTTGGATCCGCTGTCCGCGCTGCTCGCCAAGAGTGCCGGCGTCTCGCGAGGCCGGGCTGGGACGCCGGAGCGTCTGACCGTGCACCTGGAGGCCACCTTGCGAGCGGCCCGGGAGGTACGGCGGAGGGTCGGCCGGATCGAAGTGGCCGACGCGGCGATCGACCGTCGCTTCTGGGAGGCGGTGGCGCTGGCCGGGCTGGCGCACGACGCGGGGAAAGTCGCTGACGGCTTCCAGGACATGGTGGCCGGCCGCACGCGCCGCTGGGGCGAGCGGCACGAGGTCCTCTCCCTGGGCTTCCTGCCCCGCCTCATCCCCCCTGACCTGCTGCCCTGGGTCGCGACCGGGGTGGCCACCCACCACCGGGCCCTCACCGGCGAGAAGGCAGAGGACCTGGAGACGCTCTACGCCTACGCCGACCAGGACGAACTGAACGACCGCTTCGGCACCGCCTCCGAAACCGCTGTCGCAGCACTGCTGGACTGGCTGCGGTCCACCGCCGCCGCCGACAGCCTCCCCCTCGCTCCCCTGCCCGCCGACGGCCACGCGCTCCAGCCCCTGGTGGAGACGTCCCACCGGCTGCTGACCGACCTCCTGGCCCGCTGGACGGGCGGCGCGGAGCCGGACGACGGCCTGGCGGCGGTGCTCCTGCAAGGCGGGGTGACCATGGCCGACCACCTGTCCTCCGCCCACCGCCACCTGCGCCCCGCCCAGCCCCTCGACGCCGCATTCCGGCCCCGGCTGGAGAGGCACCTGGGCGGCGGTTCCGCTGCCCTGCGCTCCCACCAGCGGGCCGCCGCGGAGATCACCGGGGACCTGCTACTGCGCGCCCCGACCGGCAGCGGCAAGACGGAGGCGGCCCTGCTGTGGGCGGCCACCCAGGTCGCCGACATCGCCGAGCGGACCGGCGGCGTGCCTCGCGTCTTCTACGTCCTGCCCTACCTGGCGTCCATCAACGCCATGGCCGACCGCCTCGGCGCCCTGCTGGGCGACCGCGACGCGGTCGGCGTGGCCCACTCGCGTGCCGCCTCCTACCACCTCGCCCGGGCCATCGCCCCCGAGGACGCGGACACCGGTCAGGCATCCGACGCGGACGACGAGCCCTGCCGGGCGGACGCCGCCGCAAAGGCCGTCTCGCGCGCCGCGGCCACCCGCATGTTCCACGAGACGCTGCGCGTCGGCACCCCCTACCAGCTCCTGCGCGCGGCACTCGCCGGCCCGGCGCACTCGGGAATCCTGCTGGACGCCGCCAACTCCGTCTTCATCCTGGACGAGCTGCACGCCTTCGACCCACGCCGCCTCGGCTACCTCATCGCCACGGCCCGCCTGTGGCAGCGGCTCGGCGGCCGGGTCGCCGTGCTGTCCGCGACCCTCTCGGACCGACTCTCGGCACTCCTCGCCGAGCACCTGCACGTACGGCCGCTGGAGCAGAAGGCACCCGTCACAGCCGCTCGGCACCGGCTGCGCACCCGCGACCACCACCTGACCGACCCCGAGGCGGCAGCAGAGATCGAGCGACGCCTGGCACGCGACGAGTCCGTACTCGTCGTGGCCAACAACGTCGCCCACGCCATCGCGCT
The DNA here is from genome assembly GCF_031932565.1 of Streptomyces sp. B1866. Classification (NCBI taxonomy): domain Bacteria; kingdom Bacillati; phylum Actinomycetota; class Actinomycetes; order Kitasatosporales; family Streptomycetaceae; genus Streptomyces; species Streptomyces sp. B1866. The sequence goes on along the minus strand of NZ_JAVSCF010000004.1, from coordinate 11,602 downwards.
CTACGACACCCTCGCCCCCGCCGTCCGGGAGCGGCACGGCCCCGACGCCGCCCTTCTGCTGCACTCCCGCTTCAAACGCGGCGACCGGACAGGCATCGAAAGCCGGATCACCGAACGGTACGGCACCAGGAAAACCCGCCGCCCCGGCCTGCTGGTCGCCACCCAGGTGGTCGAAGTCTCGTTGGACGTGGACTTCGACGTGCTGTTCACCGCCGCCGCGCCCCTGGAGTCGCTGCTGCAGCGCTTCGGCCGCGTCAACCGCGTCGCCGCCCGACCGCCGACCGACGTCATCGTCCACCGGCCCGTGTGGACCACCCGACGCGGCCACAGCGGTGAGTACGCCGACGGCATCTACGACCGCGCGCCGGTCGAAGCCGGCTGGGACATCCTGACCGCGCACGACGGCCGGACGCTGGACGAGGACGACGCCACCGACTGGCTGAACACCGTCTACAGCGGGGACTGGGGAGAGCACTGGCAGCAGGAGGTGACCCGGTTCCAAGAGGACTTCATCCGAGCCTTCCTCACCTTCGACGACCCCTTCGACGACCGGGCCCCGCTCGCGGAGACCTTCGATGAGATGTTCGAGGGCACCGAGGCGATCCTCGCCGAAGACCGCGGCACCTACGAGGACGCGCTCGCACAGGCACCCGGCCGGGCCGGACGCCTGCTCGCCGACGAACACCTCATCCCCATGCCCCACTGGGCCGGAGCGCTCACCACCTACGACCGTCGGCTCCGCATCCGGGTCATCGACGGCGACTACACCCCCGAATACGGCCTGACCGCCGTCCGCGGCCTGCCCCAGCAGGTCTACCAGCCCGGAGAGGTCCTGTAACCCTGTGATCAGCGAAGACGACGTCGGCGGCGTGCACGTCAAGTACCTCTACCACTGCCACCGCCAGCTGTGGCTCTACCTGCGCGGCATCCGACCCGAACACCTCAGCGCCACCGTCCAGTTCGGCGAGGCCGTCCACGACACCAGCTACACCCGCAACAGCCCGGTCGACCTGGGAGCGGCGCAGATCGACTTCGTTGACGGGCAGCGATGGGTGCACGAGGTGAAGTCGGCCACCCGCCCCAGCGAAGCCGACGCCGCCCAAGGCCGCCACTACTGCCACCGGCTACGCCGACTCGGCGTCGACGTCCAAGGCGCCATCCTCCACTACCCCAAAACCCGCCGCACCCAGCGCCACCCCTACACCGACGACGCCGCCCGCCAGGCGGAAACCGACATCGCCACCGTCCTCGCCGTCGCCCAGGCCCCCGCCTCGCCCGACCGACTGCCCCGCAGCCGATGCCGCGGATGCAGCTACACCGACTACTGCTGGACGGAATGACGTGCCCGCCGCCACCCGCACCTACTGGCTCACCAGCCCCAGCCGCATCCGCCGCAAAGACCAGTCCCTGGTCATCGAGCGCGAAACCGCACCCAACGTCCACATCCCCGTCACCGACGTCCGCGACATCGTCGCCTGCGCCGAGGTCGACATCAACACGGCCGTCGTCTCGCTCCTCAACCGCCACCGCATCAACGTCCACCTGCTCAGCTACTACGGCGACTACGCCGGCTCACTCCTCACCTCCGACACCAGCACCTCCGGCAGCACGGTCCTCGCCCAGGCCCGCATCGCCCAGCAACCCGAATCCGCCCTCGCCATCGCACGCGCCATCGTGGACGCCACCGCCTTCAACGTACGGCGCGTCGTAGACCGCAAACTCCTCACCCGCCCGTACACCGTCCTCCAGGACGCTCTCGAAACCGCCGAAACCCCCGCCCACCTCATGGGCATCGAAGGCACCTTCCGCCGCTCCGCCTGGGAAGTCCTGGACACCCACCTCCCCGACTGGCTCCAACTCGACGGCCGCAGCCGCCGACCGCCCAAAAACGCCGGAAACGCCTTCATCAGCTACGTCAACGGAATCGTCTACGCCCGCGTCCTCACCGCCCTGCGCCTGACCCCCCTCCACACCGGCATCGCCTTCCTCCACAGCAGCATGGAACGCCAGCGCCACTCACTGGTCCTCGACCTCTCCGAAGCGTTCAAACCCCTGTTCGCCGAACGACTCCTCCTACGCATGGCCAAGCGCGGCCAGCTCAAAGAACACCACTTCGACCGCGACACCAACCAGGCCATGCTCAGCGACACCGGACGCAAACTCGTCGTCCAGACCGTCCGCGACGAATTCGCCGTAACCGTCGCCCACCGCAGCCTCGGCCGCCCCGTCGCCTACGACGAACTCCTCTACCTCGACGCCCTGGCCCTCACCCGCCACTGCCTCGAAGGCACCCCGTACAAGCCCTTCCGCATCTGGTGGTAACCGACCCGTGCACGTCATCGTCGTCTACGACACCGCCGCCGAACGCAACCCCCGCATCCTGCGCACCTGCCGCAAATACCTCCACCACGTGCAACGCAGCGTCTTCGAAGGCCAACTCAGCCAGGCCCAACTCCGCCGCTTCCAGGCCGACGTCGAAACCCTGCTCGACCTCAGCTACGACAACGTCATCGTCTACACCTTCCCCCCGGGCACCACCCCAATCCGCCACGCCTGGGGCGCCACCGAACCCGCCCCGACGGATGTCCTGTAGCCCCCTCGTCGCAGCCGCAGCCCGCCCATTTCAGCGCCACGCCGGGCCCGGCCGCACGACCGGAGGGTCGCTGAAGAATCAAGCCTCGACGCTCGTCCAGGACTGCCGACGACCTGCGGCTTTACCGTGGGCATCGCCCCTGCGAGGGGTAGCAACGTGAACGCGGGATAGATCACGTTCCCGGCGACCACGGCGTCCTCATCGCCCCTGCGAGGGGTAGCAACGTGAACGCGGGATAGATCACGTTCCCGGCGACCACGGCGTCCTCATCGCCCCTGCGAGGGGTAGCAACGCAGCGCGGGCATGGGCGGCGTGTCCATGATCCTCGGGTCCTCATCGCCCCTGCGAGGGGTAGCAACGCGAAGAAGAGATCCGCCTCCCGCTCCATCCACTGCGTCCTCATCGCCCCTGCGAGGGGTAGCAACAGCTTGGCCAGGTCCTTGGCCAGGGCGAAGACCTGCGGTCCTCATCGCCCCTGCGAGGGGTAGCAACTAGTCCCACTCCCACCGGCACTTCTCCCCCTTGCAGGTCCTCATCGCCCCTGCGAGGGGTAGCAACACGGGCAGCTCCAGCTCCCGCGCGGCCCACGCCAGGGTCCTCATCGCCCCTGCGAGGGGTAGCAACCGCTCCTCGGGCCCTGCACCCGGCGCGACGTCGTGCAGTCCTCATCGCCCCTGCGAGGGGTAGCAACAAGGTATGCACCGTTTCACCGGTGCGCGCGTCGAGTCCTCATCGCCCCTGCGAGGGGTAGCAACCTACGGACGCGCGGCTCATGCTGCGCCTGGCGGACAGTCCTCATCGCCCCTGCGAGGGGTAGCAACGCCGCACCAGAACGCCGCGATCCGCCGCATCCTGAAGTCCTCATCGCCCCTGCGAGGGGTAGCAACGCGTGGAAATCCTGGCCGCCGGCCTGGCCGACCGGGGTCCTCATCGCCCCTGCGAGGGGTAGCAACGCGGTCAGTTCGCTCAGGGTGCGTGTGCGCATCGGTGTCCTCATCGCCCCTGCGAGGGGTAGCAACGCGTGGAAATCCTGGCCGCCGGCCTGGCCGACCGGGGTCCTCATCGCCCCTGCGAGGGGTAGCAACGCGGTCAGTTCGCTCAGGGTGCGTGTGCGCATCGGTGTCCTCATCGCCCCTGCGAGGGGTAGCAACGCCGACGCGCCGGAATTCCCTCTCAGGACGGTTCTGGTCCTCATCGCCCCTGCGAGGGGTAGCAACGCGGGTGCTGGACGGCAAGTACGCCTCCATCGGCATCGTCCTCATCGCCCCTGCGAGGGGTAGCAACGCGGGCTCTGCCTGGGGCTGCGAGCCGCCGATGTGCGTCCTCATCGCCCCTGCGAGGGGTAGCAACCGTAGCGTCTGACCGCAGATCTCCCGCAGGTAGCGGGTCCTCATCGCCCCTGCGAGAGGTAGCAACTCCGGACCCGCACCCTGGCCGCGCTCCGGGACGCCCGGGTCCTCACCGCCCCTGCGAGGGGTAGCCACACGCCAAGACGCTGTGGGCTGCGCGCATCGCCCCGCTCTCCTCATCGCCCCTGCGAGAGGTAGCAACTCCGGACCCGCACCCTGGCCGCGCTCCGGGACGCCCGGGTCCTCACCGCCCCTGCGAGGGGTAGCCACACGCCAAGACGCTGTGGGCTGCGCGCATCGCCCCGCTCTCCTCATCGCCCCTGCGAGGGGTAGCAACACCAGCTCCTCGACTTCGCCGTCGCGGGTATAGCCGGTCCTCATCGCCCCTGCGAGGGGTAGCAACACGCCAAGACGCTGTGGGCTGAGCGCATCGCCCCGCTGTCCTCATCGCCCCTGCGAGGGGTAGCAACACCCCGACCGCGGCTACGCCCTGCTGGTAGGGCACGTCCTCATCGCCCCTGCGAGGGGTAGCAACACGTCCTGGTCGTGGACGAGGCCGCGATGGCGGAGTCCTCATCGCCCCTGCGAGAGGTAGCAACTCCGGACCAGCACCCTGGCCGTGCTCCGGGACGCCCGGGTCCTCATCGCCCCTGCGAGGGGTAGCAACATCACCAGCAGCCACGCGCGGCCGTCACCGGCGGCGTCCTCATCGCCCCTGCGAGGGGTAGCAACGTCTTCCCGGTCTCCCAGTTCCCCACCCCCTCCCGGGTCCTCCTCGCCCCTGCGAGGGGTAGCACCCGATGCGGCGAACCGGGCAGGCGCGGGCGGGCCGGGTCCTCAGCGCCCCTGCGAGGGGTAGCACCCGATGCGGCGAACCGGGCAGGCGCGGGCGGGCCGGGTCCTCAGCGCCCCTGCGAGGGGTAGCACCCGATGCGGCGAACCGGGCAGGCGCGGGCGGGCCGGGTCCTCAGCGCCCCTGCGAGGGGTAGCAACGTCTTCCCGGTCTCCCAGTTCCCCACCGCCTCCCGGGTCCTCATCGCCCCTGCGAGGGGTAGCAACTGCTCGCGCGGCCGGTAGTCGGCCAGGCCCTCCCACCGGTCCTCATCGCCCCTGCGAGGGGTAGCAACCCACGCCGTGCCTGTTCGGCCCGGTCGCCTGAACGGTCCTCACTGGCTGCTTGTCAGCGGCGCGGTGGTCGATTGTGCCGGTCAGGAGGTTCAGCGCGCCCGGTTGTCGTTGGCGCAGGCCGAATACCGGTCGAGAGAGTCGGGGTGGCGGAGCGGCTGGTGCTCGGCTGGAAGCGTCGCGGGGCTCCGCTGGGGTGGGCCGGGAGGTGGGCGAGGCGGCGTAGACGCCATACCAGGACTCCGTCGATGTCCTCGGCGGTGTCCAGTTCGCGCATTGCGATGGCCTGGCGTAGGAGTGTCTCCGGGTGGTGGCCTGCTCGTTCGGCTTGGGCAAGGGTGGCGGTCAGGGCCTCGTGGTTCGGGTCGGTGCCGGGTGGCAGGAGATGGTCCGGCAGGGCGGCTCGGATGGTCGCCTGGTGCTTGCCGCGTTCGGGCTCGGGCAGGGCGCGGCCGTGGTCGATCAGGGTGGCCAGGGGTGCGGCGGCTGCCTGGCGGTAGGCGGCGCGGAGGTGGTGGGCGGCTTGGGCGGAGGCGGCGGCTTGCTGGGCGTGGCCGCGGGCGGAGTGCCAGCGGGCGGCGGCGACGGCCAGGAGGACGAGGGTGGACAGGACCATGGCGGTGGTGGCGCCGTCTTCGCCTCGGCCGAGGGCTCCGCCGGCGCGGAGGATGCTGCGGGCGGCGGCGCGTGCTGCGCGGTTGTCGGCGTGTTCGGCGCGGATGTGGGAGCGGGTGGCGCGCTCGAAGGCGCGGGCGGCTTCGCGGAGGTGGGTACGGGTGTGGGGGGCTGAGGTGGCGGCGAGGGCGTCGAGGAGTTCGCCTGCGCCGAGGAGTTGGGCGGCGGCGTCTTCGTCGTCGTCTTCTTCGAGGGCGGTGGTGGCGCGTTCGGCGGCGAGGGCGGCTCGGCGGCGTGTCTGCGCGGGCTTCGACCGCTGTGCGGGCGGGCGGTGCGGGCCGGGGGCGCTGGTGGCGTCGGGCTCCTCGTTGTGGTCGATGGGTCCGGCGGCGAGGCGTTTGCGGATCTTCGGCAGGGAGAGGTCGGGGGCGAGTTTGGAGCCGGGGAACCAGATGGGCTGTCCGTCGCGGTTGCGGTCGCCGGGGAGGGCGACGGTGTAGCCGAGGGTGTCGCCGGAGGGGGCGATGCGCTTGTTGACGCGTAGTCCGGCCTGGGTGAGGCGGGTGAAGAACTCGGTTTCGTCGGCGGCTCCGGCGACGGCTTGGCGGACGGTCTCGCGCAGGATTTCGCGCGGGGTGCGGTCGCGGCCGGTGCGTTCGGCTTTGAAGCGTTCGGCGCTGGTGGGGTTGGGGGCGGCGGTGCCGTCGCCGGGGTTGAGTTGGCGCAGGCCGAGTTCCTTTTCGATGCGGCGGCATTCGGCCTGGGAGCGTGTGAAGTCGTAGGAGTTGCGGGGTTGGCGCAGGTCGCCTCGGACGGTGGTGGCAACGATGTGGATGTGGTCGTCGGCGTGGCGTACGGCCACCCACCGGCATCCGTCGGGGTCTCCGTCTTCGGCGATGCCGGTGGCGTGGACGATGCGGCGGGCGATCTGTCCCCATTCGGCGTCGGTGAGGTGGCGGTCGCCGGGGGCGGTGCGGACCGAGCAGTGCCAGACGTGTTCCTTGGGTGCGCGGTGGCCGAGCTGGTTGACGCGCAGGTCCAGGACGCGGGTGAGGTCGGTGAGGGTGGCGTGGGGGTTGCGGCCGGGGTCGGGGGCGAAGCCGTCGAAGGAGGCGACCTGGTGCGGGTCGGTGTGCTCGTCGCGCTTGCCGGGCCCGTACAGGTAGGCCAGCAGCCCGTACGTGCGCGATCCCCGGCTGATATCGGGGACCATCTACGTGCGCTGGCGCGTGAGGTCGTGGGCGGCGGCGTCGACCTGGGCGAGGGTGTGCACGAGGATCGTGAGGGCGTGGTCGAGGTGGCCGGGGCGGGGCTGGCCGCCGGTGTTGTAGACGTAGGCGATCTGGTTGATGTTGTTGCCGACGCGGGAGATCTGCGCGCGCAGGGCGGCCAGCTCGTCAATGGCGGCGTCGAGGCGGTCGTCGGTGTCCAGGGGTGTGGCGGAGCCGCGGGCGACGGCGAGGCCGGCGGTGGCGAGGAAGCCGGAGGCGTACAGGTGCCGGTGGGCGGCGGCGGTGATGATCTCGGTTTTCTCTTCGGTGGTGAAGCGGACGGCGATCACGTCTTCGCGGTGGGAGGGCTGGTAGGCGCGGCGGCGCGGGCGGCGCTCGGGCAGCGGACTCGCCGCGGCGGTGCGGTCGGCTCGTCGTTCCTCCTCCTGTGGCGCCCCCTGGTGCCGCAGGTCCGGTTGCCTCCCGTGCGCCCTCGCTCGGGAGGCAACCGGCCCGTCCTCGCTGCCCGGGGCTGGGGCGGGCGCCGTGGATTCCCCGTTGGGATATCCACGGCAACAGCTTGCTCGGCCGGTGGCCGTGGGAGCCTGCGGCTCCCCTGGGGAAGGGGTGCCCGCCGTGTCGGCGGTCGTCATCGGCTGGCCGGCGTGCTGCGGCGGCGGACGTCGCGCAGGATGGCGGCGACGTAGTCCATCGCGAGGACCGGGTCGTGCAGGGTCCAGGGCGGGGAGTCGGGCGTGCGGTGCACGGTCCACGCACCGTCGGGTCCGGTGTGGAGGCGGTGCAGGTGGCCTCGGGTGTGCAGGACAGTCAGCCAGGCGTCGGCTTCGGCGGCGGTGGCGGGGATGGTGCGCATGGGGGGCGTCTCCTGTCGCTGAGGGACGAACGTGAGGTGGAAGGCGGGCTGTCAGGCTGTGTGGTGACCGGTCGGTTGTCCCGGGTCGTCCCGGAGAGTGCGCATCAGCTCGGTCAGCCGGTCGTTGGACAGCGGCAGGCCCTGTCCCCGAATGGCCTGGGCGACCACCGCGCGGGTGGTGCGGCCGGTGTCAGCGACCGCCTTCCGGGCGATGGGCAGGAGCTGTTCGGTGATCGTGTCGGCCTGCCGGTCAGCGTCGGTCAGCGTCCTCGGACAGGTGACCGGAGCGGGCATCTCCGACCGGCCACCGGACGGGGGTCCGTCGCCGAGCGTCCCCTCGGTGTCGCTTGCGCGCAGATCACGGGTCGGTTGCCGCTCCTCCTGCTGTTCCGTGCCGGGGACCGGGGAGGGAGCGTGGTCGGTGGTTCTCGGGCCGGTCTGGGTTCTGGGGGAGCGACCGGGCTTGTCCCCGGTGACCGGCGCGTGGCCGTCGGCGGGCCCGGGTGTCCGGGACAGGGCGACGAAGCGGTGTCCGGGGTCGGTTGAGCTGAGGTCGGTGGTGTCCGCGGGTGCGTGCGCCGCCGCGCGTGCGCACCGGAGGTCCCCGGCGCGGTTGCCGTCGGTGGCGTCTTCGGAGGCGTGGCGGGCGATGAGGATGTAGAGGTGGACCGCTCCGGCGAGGGCGAGCGGGGCGACGGTGGACAGGATGCCGACCGTGCTGCTTCCCAGCCGGAGGCTTCCGGTGGCGGCGTGTTGCTGGTTTATACGTACGGCATGCAGGGCGTTGGCCCAGACGCTGACGGCGGTCGCGGTGCCGAACAGGGTCCACACGTACAGCCGTGGTCCGAAGCGGGCGGTGCGCAGGACGACCAGGGCGCGGACCCCGTAGGCGATGAATCCGTCGATGACCAGGGGGAAGAGGTAGGTGAGCAGGCCCCGGACGTGGATGGCGGCGGCGACCTGCTGGAGGGCGGCGTACGACAGCGCGGAGGCTGCCGCGCCCAGGGCGACGACCGTGGCGCGGTCCCAGCCGGTGATGCGCGCCGGTGCGGGCGCGGTCGTGGTCACGCCGCCTCCCCGAGGTTCGCCCGGGACCGTACGGCCTGCTTCTTCTGCTGGGGGCCGGTGGTGGTCAGGGTGCGGTCGCGCAGGCGGCGGCGGGTGCGCCGGTAGAGCTTCTCGGCGTGCTCCCGGCTGACCTTCAGCAGCCGCGCCAGGTTCCGGGCGGGCATGCCCTGGCGGTAGGCGGCCAGGGCGACGGCCTCGCGTTCCCGTTCGGTGAGGTAGACATCGCGTCCGGCGAGTACGGCGTCGACCCGGGCGCGGTCCAGGCGGCGCTGGAACGTGGCGTGTCGGGCGCGGCGTTCCTCCTCGGTCAGGCCGCCGCGGATGCCGTGGCGGTCGAGGTTCTCCAGAGCGGCGTCCAGGCAGGTGTCGCGGACGGTGCACTGGGCGCACAGCGCCTTGGCGGCGGCGATCGTGTCGAGGTCGTCGGGCTGGGGGAAGAACAGCTCGGGGTCGACGGTGTGGTACTCGGTGGAGCGGCAGGCGGCGTGGTCCTGCCAGGTGTGGTCGCCCAGGGTCCGGGGGCGGCGGGCAGGGGGCGTCGCGGTGTCGGGCATGCGCGGGTGTCTCCGATCGACCCTTCACCCCGCGGCGGGGCGGCGGTGAAGGGGGCGTACGTGGTCGGGGAGGCGTCGCCGGGGCGGCGGAGGTGGCGCGGGGATGTCGGCGCCACGCGAGGCGTCGGGTGTCAGGTGGTGGTGCCGCGTCTGCGGTCGGCGCCGGTGAGCACCACGCGCTCGGTCATCTCCGCCAGCCGGGAGGCGACCCGGTCCCCGACCGTCTGCCGCAGGTCGCGGATGGGGAGGTTGGTGGTGATCAGGGTCGGCAGCAGCTCGTTGTACCGGTGGTTGACCAGCCGGTAGGTGATCTCCTCGGTCCACTCCGACGTCTTGGCCGCCCCGAGGTCGTCCAGGATCAGCAGCGGGATGCGGGCCACCGCCCGCAGGTCCTGCTCGGTGTCCACCCCGGCGCGCGGGCGCAGGTCGGCGTAGAGGTCGGCTGCGGTGGTGGCGTGCCAGCGCACGCCGACTCCCGCGCCGACCAGGCTGCGCAGCGCGCCGTAGGCAAGGTGGGTCTTGCCCGTGCCCGTGCCGCCGACCAGCAACAGCGAGGGCCCGGTGCGCACCTGCCGCCGGGCGCCCTTGGACGGCGCGGCAGCCTGCGCGGCGACGGCGCGTACCCAGTCTTGGGCCTTCGGGTGGTCGGCGACCGCGCTGCGGTAGCGGGCCGGGATGCGGGCCTCGGCCGCTTCCAGGGCGGCGATCGGCTCCGGGGCATCGCTGACCGGCACGGTGGCCGGGTCGATGGCGCGGGCGGCCAGGATGCGGGCGATGCGGGCCATGGTGCCCTCGCCGCCGAGGCACCGGGGATCGTGGTGGCGGTCGCGCATCACAGCTCCTCGGTGTAGGCGGCGGCGTCGGCGTGGTTGGTCCAGGCCGTGTGTCCGGGCACGGTAGGCCGGATTTCCGGCCGCACCAAGCGACCGCCGTGGGCGTTCATCGCCTCGTTCACCAGGCTCGCCAGCACCGAGGGGTGCATCGGCTTGGCCCGGAAGCGCTCCAGCCCGGCCCGGACGTGGCGCGGGTCGATGCCCTCGTCCAGCAGGTTCCGCACCTCCCGCCCGAGGTGGCCGAGGACCTTCTCCGGCGGGCGGGTCGCACACGCGGCGGCATACTCGCCGATCAAGGCTCGCGCCGATGGTGACGGTGCGGGCGCTTCGCGCCCCGAAGGATTAACAGATCCAGGATCCAAGATCCTAGATCCAGGCGCCGAGGGCTCCCCGAGGCTTCGGGGAAGGTTCCCGGGAGTCTCGCGAGATGTGCTGCGACCTGCGGATTCGTGATCCGTCGGCGTAGAGGGCGCGGCAGCCCTCCCCGGGCCTCCGGAGCGCTCGGCGCTGCCGTCGATACGGCCGTCGGCTCGCTCGGGCTGCTTCGGAGCGGGCGGTACGGGCGCCGGGGCGGGCCGGTCGAGGGTTCGGGGAGGGTTCGCCGAACCCTCCCCGAACCCTCGGGCCGAGGTGGGCGCACCCTCGGGGTGGGCTCCGGCCGGAAGGGCGGAGTCCTCGCGAAGCTGGGGCGGGGTGACGGTGCAGGGACCCTTGCACGGGCCGCACCGATCGGTGGCGTGGTGGTGGGCCGGGCAGGCGGGCAGCCGGGACTGCGAGGGCTTGTCGATCTTTTGGTGCTCGTGCCAGGTGACGACGTGGAGGTAGCGGCGGCCGTCGCAGCCGGTGTAGCGGCAGATCAGCCCGGCGTCGGCGAGCTGCTGGAGGTCGTCCTCGGCGTGGACGGCGGTGTGCTCGGCGCGCAGCGGCCACAGCAGGCCGTTGATGATCGCCGCGTTGTCGCGGAAGCGCCCCTGGTCGTCGGCCTGGGTCAGCAGGCCGAGGAATGTGCGCTCGGCGTGCACGCTCACCTCGGCAAGCGACTCGGAGTGGAACGCCTCCGGCTTGATGGTGCGGATTCTGGCCACGGTCAGCGCCCCCGGCCCGCGGCGGTCGAGGCCGCGCGGTGCAGGCGGGCGGTGGCGAGGTCGAAGTCGTACGCCTCGCCCCGTGCGGCCTCGGGGTGGGCCCGCAGGATCCAGCGGGCGACGGTGAGCGCCTGGGCGCGGTTCAGCGGTACCGGCCGACCGGCCGTGTCGTAGGCGCGGGCGTGGGGGTACGGCCAGGTCCTGGCGGGGTCGCACGGGGTGACCCGGAAGGTGGCGGCCCCGGGGACCATGCCGACCAGCAGGCAGGCTAGTACTCCAGCTGTAGATCGTGATC